>JBDKKX010000416.1:0-5325 GCA_039795795.1 Bacteroidota bacterium
ATTGTCTTTTGTATGGTGCTTATTTCTATATGTCATGGATGCCCAAATATTTACAAGAAGGTCGCGGTGTTTCGGAATCCAAAACAGGATTTATGGTTGCATTACCGTTCATTTTGGGGATGGCAGGCTGTCTTGCGGGTGGATTTGCATCAGATTATCTGACAAAACTCAAAGGAATCAAATATGGGCGGCGATATGTGGGCATGTTTGGGTTGGTGATGTCAGGGATTTGCATGATAGTGGGTAGCCTGATTTCAGATATTAATGTAGCAATCATTTTTTTGTCGTTGGGTTTGGCGTTTAAAGATTTTACCTTACCTGTATCTTGGGCAGTTGCGACGGATATTGGGGGACAATTTGCGGGTTCTGTCGCGGGCACGATGGGTTTAGCGGGTCAATTAGGCGCGTCGATTATGGCATCTGCGTTTGGGTTCATTTTGACCATGAATCAGAATCACTATGAATTGCCGATTCAAATCATTGGTTGTATCGTTATTTTGGGTGGATTGCTTTGGTTTGGGATTGATGCTTCAAAAACAGTCGTACCCGAATCAGAAAATTAGAACTTTTTAGAATCCCATTTGTTTGTAGAGGCGTGTTCCATTTGAACAAATAGGTTAAAATTGGAGTGCGCCCCTAATTTTCAATTTCAACGGATACCGAAATTAAAAATTAGGGGTTGCACTTTTTCAGCAATTTATTTTTTATTTTATCACAATGCCCATATATTGTACGGTTTCTATATTCAAATTCCCTCTCGGCAAGTTATGTTTTTTCTGATAAGCCGTTAATGCGATACGGGTTTCTTTTGTAAATTCAGTCGATGAAGCCGCCGCCGCTAAACTACCATCTGCTTTCAATTTTGCAATCACCGATTTTAAGAAATCTGGCGTTAGCTTATCTTCACAAACGATTTCTTTCCATTCATCCTCGCCCCCATTATCCGATGGACACCTTGTGTAACAATGTCCGGGAATCATTTTTGGGACAGGCGCGCTACTCAAATAAGGAAGTGGTTCAGCCTTCCCTTTAGAAATAGTGTCTTTTTTATAAATCGTCAAAGCAAACATGCCATTACCGAATTGCTTGTTAGTCAATTGTTTATAACGCTGTTTTTTTTTATCATACGTTTTTTTATCCACGATATTCCCATTAACATTTAAATTAATTTCATTTAAAATAAATTCATATTTTCGAGTGTCCGTAATCAACGCGTCTTTTTTCAATTCGGTTTCAATTTCTTTCAAAAGAGGGTCATTTTCCGTTACAATAGCACTTTTTGCATCCCATTTACCTTTGTCCACCTTCACGCCGTCCTTTTTGTCGCTCCAATGAATCGTATCAATTCGAGTATCGCCATCGGTACTCCGATATTTTGTAATCGTAAACCAACCTTCAGGATTGCGACGGTATTCATTCATAGAGCCAATAATAATTTTGTCTGGATCATCTTTCTCGTTATTATTATTGGAAGATTCGCTTTGAACGGACTGAATCATTCTAACTTGACCCGTTTGTGGCATAAATAGCGTATCCGTAGCGATTTTTTTGTGGTCAAATGGCAATGGAAGACTATCCGTTTCGCTATCGGAGGTCATAATAATGGTTTGGATTTCTTGTCTAAACTTAGGCTGAGGCAAAGTATCTGCTGATTTTTTTATTTTTTCAGACAATACGTTGCTTTGAGGCGCATGATTCAAAATTTTATTCATCATCGGCGTGCTATTTTCGCTATCTGAATTATTTTTAGCAACTGCCATGATTAAAATACTACAAAGCAAAAGCCCTGTTATGATCCTTTTTTCCATCATTTCGGAATGTTTAAGTGGTGGAGCAAAAATACGTTGAATGCGTCGAAATAACAAACTGGGTTGTTTTTTAAAATGCAAAGCCAATTTGCTATTCGCTTGATTATCATCGAATTGCGTTTGCAACTGCACCAATGTTTTAGCATAAGCCAATCGATTATTGCCACAAATTGCAATCGCCATATCGTCACAACGCATTTCGCGTTCTGTCCGAATCACCGACGACAACCACCAAACGGCAGGATGATAATAAAAAATCACCTCTACCACCGCTTGTAAAAAATTAAAAAAATAGTCATTTTGGATAATGTGTGCCAATTCGTGCGCCAAAATCGCTTCTACTTCATTGGGTTGCATCGTTTTTTAATGATTTTTAGCGATTCTTCTGCTCCATTTCTTGAATAAATGCCTTGATTTCAGCCAAATCATGCACCTCATTTGCCTGATTGCCCAAAGCCTGCATCATTAATTTCGTCATCGACCCGCCAAAAGTATTGGCTACAAACTCGTTCAGTAATTGACTTTGCACTTCGGTTTGATTGACGGCGGCTTCATAATCATGGCTTTTCCAAAAACCCCGTTGCCGTTTGACCAACCCTTTTTCGTGCATCAGTTGAATCGTTTTAAGCGTCGTCGTGTAACCCACGACTCGTTTTTGATTCAACAACTCGTTCAAAAACTTCACATTCGATAAACCATGCGCCCACAGGATTTGTAATATTTCCAATTCCGATTCCGTAGGGCGAATAAAAGTTTTTTCAGACATTTTTCAACTTTTTTAAAATGAACAATTTTTCAAACGCTTCAAAGTGGCTTGAACACTCGCAAATGATTCCGACAATTTCTACTGCAAATTTACTACGAATTAATTCGTAATAGCAAATTTTTTTACGATTATTTTCGTAATAAATTTTAAAAAAAAATTTTTACAAAAAAGTAATACAATTGCAATGATTCATATATATTTGCCTTCTAAATTGAAAAGTTCATTACAAATTTTTATCACTTAAAAACAAAAGAACCAAAATGGCTTACGACATTGTTGACATCGCAGGCATTGGCGATAGTACGAAAGCAATTTTAATCAAGGAAATGGGTCTTAAAACCGTAGAATCCTTATTGGTAGCAGGTGCATCCAAAAAAGGGCGGCAAGAAATTGCAGAAAAAACAGGTTTGGACGAGAAAAAAATCTTACGCTGGGTGAATATGGCGGATTTATTCCGCATTAAAGGCGTAGCAGAAGATTATTCCAATTTATTGGAATTGGCAGGCGTAGATACGGTTAAGGAATTGAGACACCGCGTTCCCGCGAATTTGCATGCTAAAATTGTTGAAACCAATGAACGCATCAAATTGGTTAAAAAATTGCCGCGCTTGGACGAAGTGGAAAGTTGGGTTGCGATGGCGAAGGAATTAGAACCCAAAGTGACTTATTAATTTGGAGCAGTTGTAATCGTACCAAAAAATTACGATACAATGGGAACGCGGAGGACGCGGATTGGACGAATTTACACGGATTTTTTTTCATTTTGCTTGAACTACCGAGCAGTAAGTACTTGGACAAATTAAAAGGATATGAACTAAAATGATTTAAAATATGGATTATCCAATAGTTATAACTTGACGCAAGTTTCAAATATAACTTGACGCAAGTTTCAAATATAACTTGACGCAAGTTTGAAACTTGCGTCAAGTTGTACGAGTTGTACGTAATTCAAAAAATCCAAAAATCCGTGCAAATCCGTAAAATCCGTGTCCTCCGTGTTCCAATCGTATCGCAATCCAATAATATTTTGTCTAAAAATTAAATTTTACTCTTTTGAGACAGCCATTTCCTGTTTCAAATCAACGCCTTCGATGCAAATCACGCCGAATACTTTCTTCATTATTTTCCTGTTGCGCCTCCCTATAAGACTCAAACGGAAGCGTAATATCATAAATCAACCACTCAAAGTGACAAGAAACTGCCCTAAAATAACAATCATACACCCCTATAACGCCATCAAGCACCGTCTCGACACGCGTAAAAAACAGCTCAGCTGCATCGTAATCCCATGCAAGAACCGTTGGAAAAACACTCTCCAAAAATGGCGAGTAGTTTAATAAAGAGTGGTCTCGATAACGACTTGTATCAAAAATGCCATCGTCACTTTCCAGAATATATCCTTCCAAGTTTAAGACAATTTGTTGAGACGCAGTTGCTTCGATTTTTTTGTGATGACGTTTATAGCTCATTCAAAATTAGCCAGGGTGGTGATTTTCTAACAAGTTTACAGCCATTTCTTGAAACAAAATTTCAACATTGTCGCCCGTTTTCGCGCTTGTTACAAAGTCACAAGGAAGCGGTAACGCATCCAACAATTCTTTTGCCCGTTCGTCCGAAACTAAATCGCGCTTATTCGCAACAATTTTGAACACGCCGTAAGGTAATATATTTTTCAAAAATTTTATATCATCTTCCAAGTGCGCAAAAGTCGTAGGGCGATTCATATCCATAACATACACAACACCGCTTGCACCTAAAAAATAAGATGCAGGTACTTTATCTTGGGTGATTTCGCCCGCAATGTCCCAAATCAATAGAGCAATTTTTTGCTCTTCTACTTGTACTTCTTTTTTGCCTATTTTCGCACCAACATTTGTTAGATACTTGTCATTAAACTGACCTGTCAGAAATCGTCGAAACAACGAGGTTTTTCCGACACCAAAACTGCCAGTTAAGATTACTTTTTTACTAATCATTGTTTTAAATATTTTTCGAAATCCGCTTTTGTTAGAACGTTTGTATTTTAAAAAAGTTTAAGTTGCACTTTTCAAAAACATTACTTACTTTTCAAACGCATCCATTTCGCTCCTTGTTTTTCTTGAGGTATAATAAAATTCGATTTTAATTTGAGCGATACTTTTTGTTCAATCGCATGATCTTGCAATGTATTGGACAAATCGGGCGTATCCATGACGAAAGTGCGAATGGCGGTTCGAAAAGCCTCTGTTTCGCGGGTTGAAACCGTTCCTTTAAGCGCAATTGCAACATAATACGAATGAAAGTTTTGTATAACGATACAATAAGTCCCATATTGTACCATTTCTAATTCTTCCATTTTTCGTCCAAAAGCGTCCTCTACGAAGGCTTTAATCGCGGTCAACATGCCCGCAACCACATCACGGTCAATTGTCGGATGCAATGCCGCACTTGCCATCAATAAACCAGAATCTCGTTCAATGATAAAAATTTCTTCTAAAACCGATTTATTAGACGCGCTCAACACCAAATCGGCATCGTTCAGTCCCAAAATGCGATTGCGAAAGTGCCACCAAAGCCCACGAGAAGCCACTAATTGAATTTGCTCTGCAATATTATCTTTCAGCATTTGAAACTGATGCCGTACATAATTTGCCACCATCTGCCCGATGATAGGCGACAACATATTCATCAATTCCGTTTGAGATGCTTGGATTTTTTGTTCAATCATCCGATTCACCACCGCAGAAAACTCTTTTGGAAACTGTTTTCTCA
>JBDKKX010000417.1:0-5309 GCA_039795795.1 Bacteroidota bacterium
CAGCAACGACGGATTTGTTGTTGTCTTTTCTATTATTTTGCGTGTTACTGACCTGCGCTGCCTTGATTGCAGGTTCAGAAGTTGCCTTTTTCGGACTGACTCCCAATGATATAAATGATTTGGCGGATGATGAATCGCCTTCCTCTGTGCGCATTTCGCGCTTGATTCAGCACCCAAAACGCTTGTTAGCGACCATTTTAATCGGTAATAATTTTGTCAATATTGCTATTGTTTTGTTATCGGATTTCCTTTTAGCGAGCCTTTCGCCGCCTTCCTTGTATCGCGGATTAGCCACTTTTTGCTATAATTTGTTTCAAAAATGGGATATTGAAAATTGGGAAAAAGGGTTATCTTTTAGCGTCAATGTGGTGGGCGTAACCTTTTTAATGGTGTTATTTGGCGAAGTCGTGCCGAAAACGTATGCCACCATTCATAAAATTTCATTAGCGCGGTTCATGTCCACTCCATTAAGTTTGATGTCGTCGATTTTCATGCCTTTGTCCAATTTTTTGATAAAAACGACCAAATATGTCGAAAAACGCTTGGAAAAAGCGGGCGCGAACAATCAAATGACTGCCGATGACTTGGATGAAGCCATTGAATTGACCGTCCGGAACGATGTGGATGCGGAAACCGAAGTCGATATTTTAAAACGAATTGTTAAATTCAATGATGTGTCTGTGAAACAAGTGATGCGTCCTCGGATGGATGTGGTGGGCATTGATTTTCGGATGAGTTATAAAGAAGTGCTACAAATTGTTAGAGAATGTGGGTTCAGTCGATTGCCCGTTTTTGATGAAGATTTTGATAATATGACGGGCATTTTATATGCAAAAGATTTAATAGATCATTTGTTTGAACCCGATAATTATGAATGGCAAGCGTTGGTTCGTCCGAATTTGATATACGTGCCTGAAAGTCGAAAAATCCATGATTTGTTGAAAGATTTCCGAAAGGAACGGATGCACTTGGCGATTGTGGTGGATGAATATGGCGGCAGTGCGGGCATCGTGACGTTGGAGGACATCATGGAAGAGGTGATTGGCGAGATTCAAGATGAATTTGATGACGAATTGGAAGTGGATTTTAAGAAAATGGATGATTTTACCTACGTTTTTGATGGAAAAACGTTGTTAAATGACGTTTCTCGGGTGTTGAAAGTGGATACGGAAACGTTTGAAGCGGGGAAAGGCGATTCTAATTCATTGGCGGGTTTGGTTTTAGAATTGCAAGGCGGTTTTCCAAAAGTGGATACCGAATTGACTTATGGCAAATATATATTTAAAGTGTTGTCTGTCAATAAAAGACGCATTGAAAAAATTCAAATTCAATTGCCTTTGAATTAGGAATGAAAGATTGGAAATCTTACGAGCGAATGGGAACGCAGAGGACACGGATTTAAGCGGATTTACACGGATCTTTTGGATTTTTTGCTAAAATTTCCAACCTAAAATCCAAAAGATCCGTGTAAATCCGCTTAAATCCGTGTCCTCCGCGTTCCCATTCGCTCGTAATTTTTCAAAGCGGAAATTGCTGTTCAAAAATTATCAAACGCATAACAAATTGATTATCAATGTTTAAAAACAAAACGACTTGGATTGTAGGCATTATTGTTTTTGCAATGGTTGCTCCAAATTTATTAAAATGCCTTCAAAATGACCCACCTTCGGTCAACACCGTCGCACCGCCGCCCGCCGCAAAAGTGGCATATCCCGAAGTGAAAGAAACCTTCAATGCAGACGCGGCTTATGCATTAACGGAAAAATTATTAACCTTCGGTCAACGCCATTTTGACACAAAAGGGCATGAGGCAGTGCGTCAATGGTTGGTTTCGGAGCTTAAAAATCGGGGCGCGAGCGTTCTGGAACAGCCGTTCAAAGCCAAAACGCCTGCGGGAAAAGAAACAAATTGTGCCAATATCATCGCGTCTTACAATTTAGACAATCCAAAACGCGTGTTATTTGCGGTGCATTGGGATTCGCGCCACACGGGAGACCGCGACCCGGACCCTAAATTGCAAAAAGAACCCATTCTCGGCGCGGACGATGCAGGAACGGGCGTAGGTATCTTGTTAGAAATGGCGGCGATGTTGCAAAAAGATAGCAGTCATTTGGGCGTTGACCTCATTTTTTTCGATGCAGAGGATTGGGGTACGAATCAAACCTCCGAATCTTGGTGTCAAGGTTCGCAATATTGGGCGCGAACGCCGCATAAACCGAGTTATCGTCCGAAACATGCGATTTTATTAGATATGGTCGGTGCGAAAAATGCTCGTTTTCCAAAAGAACAACTTTCTACGCAACGCGCCCCAACTACGGTCGAAAATGTGTGGAAAACCGCCCGTCAATTGGGTTATATGCAACTTTTTGTGGATGAACCCTCGAAAGATGCCGTGATTGACGACCATAAATTTGTGAATGAAATCGCGGGAATCCCCATGATTGACATTATTAATTATCCTGCCGACCGTTTTTTGGCGGAATATCATCATACGCATTTGGACAATGGGATGAATCATATTGATAAAAGTACGATGCGGGCGGTTGGACAGACGCTTTGGTGTTTTTTGCATTATGACGATGCGGGCGTTTTCAATGGGGACTAATTGGAACGCGGATGACACCGATTTTACGGATTTACGCTCAGTACGGGACAAAAAAATTACGATACGAATGGGAACACGGATGACACGAATTTTACGAATTTACGCGGATTTTTTTGGAGTTTATGCTGAATTTTAAGCATAAATTCCAAAAAAATCCGCGTAAATCCGTAAAATCCGTGTCATCCGCGTTCCAATTCCACTAAAAACTGAAATCATCCACATTATCCAGCCATTTTTCCAACTCGCCAATCACGCTCGCCACACAGCCATCTTCAAATGGCGATTGCAAATTTGCCAATTGCACCAATTCGGTAAACGATTTTGTCCCACTCGCCCGACACAACCGCGCATAATCTGCCCAAGCCTTTTTATGATTTTCCCGATCCTTTTTCCAAAATTGAAAAGCACAAATCTGCGCCAACGTGTAGTCAATATAGTAAAACGGATGTTGAAAAATATGATTTTGTTTATGCCACCAGCCGCCATTTTCCAAAAAAGCATTGCCATCATAATCCCGATGAGGCATATATTTTTTTTCAATCGCCCGCCAAGCCGCATTGCGTTCTTGCGGAGATGCAGAAGGATTCTCATATACAAAGTGTTGAAACTCATCGACTGATACACCATAAGGCAGAAATAAAATCGCACTCGTCAAATGTTCATAATGATATTTCGGCGTATCCGCGCCAAAAAACAACGGCATCCAAGGCCATGTAAAAAATTCCATACTCATCGAATGGATTTCTGCCGCTTCAGTGGTGGGCCAATTATATTCACCAATCGCCGTTTTCCGACCCGAATAGACTTGAAACGCATGTCCAATTTCATGGGTCAAAACATCAATATCCCCACTTGTCCCATTAAAATTAGAAAATATATAAGGCGATTTGTAATTCGGAATATACGTGCAATACCCACTCGGATATTTGCCTTCTTTATTGACCAAATCCATCAAATCATTCTTTTTCATCATTTGGAAAAACCGATTGGTATCGCTCGAAAGTTCCGAATACATTTTTTCCGCGCCTTCCAAAATGAAATGGGCATCGCCTTTTGGAGTCGGATTGCCCGATGTAAACTTAAAATCTTCATCATAATATTTCAATTTATCCAATTTCAAACGTTGTCGCTGCCGTTCCAACAATTTTTGCGCCAACGGCACAATCAATTCTAAAACTTGTTTTCGATAATTTGCCACCATTTTCGCATCGTAATCCGAACGCATCATCCGCGCATAACCCAATGCCGTAAAATTTTCATAACCCAAAGTTTTCGCCATTTTATGGCGTACATGGACGGATTTATCATAAATTTCGCCTGTTTTATCCGCATTTTCCTCAAAAAAACGCCATTTTGCCTCACTTGCGGCTTTGCGAACGGCTCTATCCTGCCCACATTCCAACACTTGAATTCCATAAATATTATATTCTTTTCCTTCAAATGGGATTTTAGCCGCCGCTTTAATCTTGACGTACTCGCCAGAAAGTTTGTTTTCCTCCTGCAAATCCGTCAAAATCGCAGGTTGAAAAGTCGTCAAAGCCAATTGCGCGAGGTTGAACAATTGTTTACCATGTTTCTCCTCCAACGCTTTTCGGAAAGGCGATGCGACCAATTTTTGATAATATTCATTGACCAATGCTTCAAAACGCGGCGTATTTTCATCGAAAAAGGCTTGTTCGGCTTCATAAAAAGTATCCCGCGTATCCGTCGTATGACGAATATAACACAAGTTAAGCATGGTACTAAACTCATTTCGGAGGCGATTAATGCCCGTAAGTGCTTTGTTCGCAGCGTCTGCGGAGGCTGCATCGCCCAAAGCAGCCACTTGTTTTTGAAATCGCTCCGTAAGGCGTTTCATATCTGGGCGCGTGTAGGTATAGTCGGCAAATTTCATAATAATATTATTTTTTTAGAAAATTTTGGCAATGATGATGCTAATTTTTGAATTTTTTGTCAAAAGGAACGCAAAAATATAATTTTTCTCGTTAGAACTTTACGAAAATCTACTTTTTAAGAGGACTTTCGCAAAGTCCTAACGAGAATGTGGTAACTTTACTCGGTCAAATTTCAAATAATTTATTTTACATATACTAAAAAAATAATATGACAACGAGTATTACCATTAAAACCATCTATTATTGCTCGTTGGAACGAGCGTTCAAAACGCCGATGCTTTGCGATGTTTCCAAAGTGCATACGGGTTTTGGGCTGATGCCGAAAGTGACTCATTGCACTGAAGATGAATTTTGGGGCAAGCTGGGCGGCAGCAAAAAAGTATTTGTTGCGCCCTCGCCTACTTTTGCAGGCGGTGAATCTTCAACCGACAAAGTGATTGAACGCGTCGAAAACCAATATTGGAAAATTGAAGTGAGCGATTTTAAATCTTGGATGCTGGGTTTTTACAAATTTGTAGGCGAGTGGAAGACGACTCCAATCGAAAAAAACAAGATTTTGATAGAATATTCATATACATTATACTCCAATGTGTTATTGCTTTATCCTTTAAATTGGCTGTTTACCAACACTTTTTGGCGAATTTATATGAAAAGAGTCTTGGAAAATATCCGAATCATGGCAGATAATAATGAGCCGTATCAATATCAATAAAGAATAAGGCACAGCAATTTTCGCTTTGGAAAATTAAGAGCGAATTGGAACACGGAGGAGGCGGATTAGACGGATTTTTTTCTTGTCATTCCGTAGG
>JBDKKX010000418.1:0-5279 GCA_039795795.1 Bacteroidota bacterium
CCCCTAACGTGGCTGTGGTTCATTTTTTGCGTTTTTTTTTTTTTATTTTTACAAAAAAAAAAAAAAAAAAAAAAACGCATCTCTATCCAAAGGGTCTTTTTAAATCTTTCTTTTTTATTCGCCCATAAAGTTCGGGAAACTTGGAAAGTTTCCCGAACTTGTTACTTATCCAATATGCCTATTTCAAGTTTTTTAAAAAAATGTCATTTTTTTTTGACAAACCCCTTGACAAGTTCAGCAGAAAGCACTACCTTTGCAGCGCAATTGTGTGGTAAATTATGCACACAAACAATTTGTTTAATAAAAATTTTCAAACGATTTCAATCATCAGTCAATAATGAGAACTTCAATGATTTTGTCACCAATTACGTCGGCTACGATACTTTCAGCACAAGGGTCAACAAGACCTGTGAGTGCGAAGTTCGGTATGCGTTCGTATTGCGGCAATAAGTGGAGCAAAAGTATTGATAATGAACGAGATTTACAGTTTGAAGGTCATCCTCATACAGATTTATCCTTCCTCACGGCTAAATAATACCTTATGGTTTTGTAGCCGCAGGAATAAAGCGGTTTGCAAAACAATAGAATAGGTATATTTCAGTTTCTTTCATTTTGAGACTTTACCGTACTTCCAACATTGGGCTTACCGCCGCAAGACAACAACTGCGATACAAAAGTGGTTTATGTTCCTTCCTTTTCCAAAAAGGAAGGATTAACACAATCCGTTTTTAGACGCATTTGTGCAACTGCTGACCTGTACCGACGTTCTTAAATAATTGAATATCAATTATTTAACGCTTCTTGTGGACTGAAAAACATTTTTGAAGTTTTCTTTCTGAATCAACGTTTTTATTTAAATACTGGTGCAAGCCGTCGTTTTTTTTGAACGCATCCGACTGATTTTAATTTTATGCAATCTTTATTTCAAAATTTTTAGAAAGTTCAGAAAGTTTGAAATAAAATGAAAGTTCTTTGATAGACGAGCATTTTCAATAAAAAATTGAAAATAAAATACATCCAATTGGAAGTTTGGCAGAGTGGAAATGCATGCGACTGCTACTCGTAGGTCATCGTTTATTCGGTGCAAAGGTTCGATCCCTTTAACTTCCGCAAAAAGTACGTTTTTTTTGAATGCGTAGCTTAATTGGCGAAGCACCTGACTTTTAATCAGGGGACTGCGGGTTCGATTCCCGCCGCGTTCACCCTTTTATATTTTGGTTACTTTTTGGCAAAAATCTGAAACGACAAACAGAACATCGGTAATGTCACTGAAAGTCTTCATAACGCATTGCCGTTTGTTCTGCTGTTTTCGACAAATTATAATCACAGATTGATTGGGGAATGTGGATTTAAGGTTTTATAATTCATTGATTGTTAATAAATTACGAAATGTTTAAATCTACATCCTGCAAATTAACAAGAGTTTAACGTTTTTTTAAGTGAAAATGGGTAACGTTTTGCATCTTAGTGCTATTAATAAGGAGTAGTGATTTTAATGCACTACGATAAAAAAATATTATTTTAAAAAAAATCCCAAAATCGCAGCTCCGTTAGGTGTGTGCAATTGTCGGAATCCCATTTTGCGAGTGTTTCCATTGAAATAAATGGTTCTCATCGCAACAGCATGTAAAAGAACATGCTTGAAGGAGATTCCAATGACGCGCCGAAGATGATTCGGATATTCAATTGTTAAGATGTTTGAATGACAAAACAAGTTTTCTATGTTGAAGTGATTGATTTTCAATATTTTATAGATACCATTTAAAATTTTATTCGTTGTCATTCTAATATCAATTCTTTTCCAAAAGAAGTACAGCAATGGGTAAGTCGAGCGTTTTCGTTTGCGCAACTGCGCGATAGGTCAAATGTGACCGGATGGAAAGACCTTCTCATCCTGACTCAAGGCGTTTTTCAAGTTTCGATTTGAACACGACCTTGTTCGCAAGTACGCAAAGCACGCGGGAGCTTTTTAACCTTCAACACTTAAAATAGTTAGTTTTAGTTTGTATGATCTCTCATTGGTTGGAAATGCGTTTGCCGAAGTGTAAGCGCATTTTTTTTGAAAAAAATCAAATAATTAAAAATATTAATATAACAGGAGGTTGTTGAACGCCCAGGTACTTCGGTATGTGGGCGTTTTTTTTTTGTTTAAAATATGAAGATTTGTCAATATTATGGTACATTTGCCCAAACGAAACAAACATCGTTTTCAAATCTGAAAAAAATGAATAACAAGCCTGTTTTATACGATAATCATGGACGGATTATGAATTATGTCCGTTTGGCGGTGACAGACCGTTGCAATTTGCGTTGTTTTTACTGCATGCCCGAAGAAGGCATTAAATATGTGGCGCGCCAAGAATTGATGAGTTTCGAGGAAATGGACCGATTAATGTACGTTTTGTCGAATGCGGGCATCGAAAAAGTCAGAATTACGGGCGGTGAACCGTTCGTACGGCGGGATATGATGCAGTTTTTGAGAAAAATTGCGACTTATAACCTTCAAATTCATATCACGACGAATGGCACCGTGACGCATCCGCACATTCCTGAATTGAAATCTCTGGGGATTCAATCGGTGAATTTGAGTTTGGATAGTTTGGATAAAAAGCGTTTTTTTGAAATCACGCGCCGCGATGAATTCGATAATGTAATGAAAACGCTGGAAGGTTTATTGAAATACGACATTAAAACCAGCATTAATTCGGTCGTCATGCAGGGCAAAAATGAAAAAGATATGCTTTCTTTGGTCGAATTGACCAAAAATGACCCAATTAGTGTTCGTTTCATTGAGGAAATGCCGTTTAATGGCAATGGGGCGCATTATGAAACCTTGCATTGGCATTATCGGCGCATTTTAGATTTTTTGAAATCGCATTATCCGAATCTCGAAAAATTGCAAGACCCGCCGCATTCTACGGCTTATCATTATAAAATTCCGGGCTATAAAGGCAAAATTGGGATTATTGCAGCCTACAGTCGCACGTTTTGTGGCACTTGTAATCGATTGAGAATCACACCACAAGGCGTTTTGAAGACTTGTTTATATGATACAGGCGTTTTTAATATCAAAAATTTAATGCGAGAAGGCGCGACGGATGCACAAGTTTTAACTGCTTTGACCGACGCAATTGGCAATCGTGCAAAAGACGGTCACGAAGCTGAAAGTCGCAGGAATT
The DNA here is from genome assembly GCA_039795795.1 of Bacteroidota bacterium. Classification (GTDB taxonomy): domain Bacteria; phylum Bacteroidota; class Bacteroidia; order Chitinophagales; family Saprospiraceae; genus JAAFJT01. The sequence continues at coordinate 3,180 of JBDKKX010000418.1, forward strand.
TTGGGTTGCCTGTGACGGAAAGTATGACGACGATTGGCGGTTAAAGCTAAATTAGAAATGGCGAACTGGGTCTGGATGTTGTGACCAATATATTAAAAAATATTCATTCACCAAAGATTAGACAAAAAATGAATTTAGCAACCAATAAAGGTATTTTTGGAGAAGCTTACCGCAAAGGCAGAGATGAAGCAACGGAAATATGGAAATCCAAGCTCCAAAATACTCAAAATGAATTAATAGAGGCGCGGATTGAAGCGGAAAATGCTAAAACAACTGCTGAAAATGCTAAAATTGCTGCCGAAAATGCTAAAATTGCTGCCGAAAATGCTAAAGCAGCAGCAGCTGAAAATGCACGAATCGAAGCCGAAAATATGCGAATCGAAGCCGAAAATACCAGAATTTTTCTGACTTTGCTGCATGGTTGGCATCGGCAGGCTGACCTACAACTTATCAGCGATATTGCATGTATTTCATTGAAAGAAACAAAATTATGGATAACATCTTTTGATTATATTAAATCAAATCGCGTTATTCAAAAAGAGCTTGTTCCGAACCAATGGGTCAAATTATTGGAAAAAAAGAAAACCAAATATGCTGTTTTATCTGAAAGTCAAATCACGCGCCTTTTAGCATTATTGGACAAAACCGTTTGAGTTGGCAGGAGGGCAATTTAGGTGGCAAAATTTTTATTTGATTTGCCGCCTAAATTGCTCTTAATTTAAACGATTAATTGTTGCACGATTGCATCTATCGCTTTCAATGGTGTTTCCAAATAAATGGCAACTTGCATTCGCACGCGCCCAACATTATAATTCGTCAAATCTATTTTTTCTTGCATAAAATTTCGCATCATCGCATGACAGACTTCCCCTAACGCGGATAATTGTTGATGCAATTCATTTTTGGGGTCATATTTTGGAAATGGGATTTCCAAAATCGTCTTGTGAACATCTCGCGCTCCGAATAAACCTGTGGATTGAAAATCTTTAATGCGTTCATTCGGCGTTTTGGCATTTAAAAAACAGGTTAAATAATGGGCTTCTTGCAAATTATGTGTAAAAAACACATACGTTTTACTTTCCACAATAAAATCTAAATCATAATCTTGCCTATCTATCGTCACCGCATTTGCATCTTTCGCGCTCGCTGTATATAAAACCAAATAGCGTTTATTCAAATTCTGGTCTGTCAATTTTTGTTGCCAATTCAAATAAGAAACAGCATCCATCGTTGCATTATTTTCTGTTTTATGCGTATTCCAATGATTTTCAACCTGTTTAAACCAAATCGAAGTTTCAATTTCACCCAATTGTAATAATGCTTGATGGGTCAACAATTGCAAATGATTGACTTCCGACGTTTTTCTCAACGGCAATAAAACCTTCGGCGGCGGCAACATGCCAAATGGAAGAATATGTTTCGCTAAGGCGGTATAAAACAAAAAGTTGGTACAAATCGGCATCGAAGGCATCAAAATAGATTTCCATGGGGCTTTTGCATCGGGCAACACGTCTGCGGCAGTTTTGACGGTCAATATTCTATCGTGTATCGCGCCTTGAAACGGGTGCGTAATCTCCACAAAATAGAAATTGCGCGGCACAATCGTTGCACCTTGTTTAAAATCAAGTTTATACGCATTTTCTTTTTTAGATATTTGAGTTTTCTGAGCCGAAAAAGCAGACCGTTTCCCCAATTCCGTAAAGAACCATTTTGTGGGTTCAAATTGCAATAATGAAGCTGCTTCGCTTAAAGGTACGTTGTGTTTTTTCAACCTGCCCGTAACTGTATAGCCTTGAATGCCTGTGGTTGAAATTTTATTAGATGATTTTTCAGATACGTAACCCATTAATACACAACTGGGTACGCGGAAAAGAGGCGTTACATCTGCCAAATCCCAGATTTCCGATAATTGAAAACCTTGTGCTTGTCCATTTCGAGTTTGTTCGTGGTGTCCCGCCGACATGAACGCTCGCGGTAATACAAATGCAATTTTCCCGCCTTTGCGCAGAAAATTGGAAGCACAATAGGCTAAAAAAATCGCCGCAATTTCCAAATGCGGAAAATCAGCTATTTTTTTAGGCATCACGCGGTATTGCGTCG
>JBDKKX010000419.1:0-5275 GCA_039795795.1 Bacteroidota bacterium
ATAAGTGCTTGGACAAATTAAAATGATACGAACTAAAATGATTTAAAATATTGATTATTAAATAGTTATAACTTGACGCAAGTTTGCAACTTGCGTCAAGTTGTACGTTTAATTTTGTCTAATGACTTAAAATCCAAATAATCCTAAAAAATCAATCCGATTTAATCCCAAAAAAATCCGATTTAATCCTAATTCCAATTCCAGCGCACTACGATTGTAATTTACTATTTTTTTGGCTATATGCAAAATAAACAACCAAACCGAGTATCATCCAAATAAATGCAGCCTTCAAGGTGGTTACGTCAATCGCCACAATCATTCCCAAACAAACGACCGCACCCAAAATCGGTACAAGCGGCACTAATGGCGTACGGAAACCTTTTGAATCTGCTGCTTCTTGGGTGGTTTCAGCTTTGCGCATGAGTAGAACGCCCAAACTCACCAACACAAATGCCAACAAAGTACCAAATGACGTTAAATCCCCTGCGACGCTACCAGGTACAAATGCCGAAAATAAACCGACAAATACAAATAATATCAAATTGGATTTATAAGGCGTGCGGAAACGCGGATGTAAATCTGCGAATACTTTGGGCAACAAACCATCTTCTGACATAGAGTAGAAAACCCGACTTTGTCCCATCAACATCACGAGGATCACGGAGGAAAAACCTGCTAAAATGGCAACTGTTACCGCCGTCGCCAACCAGCCATATCCTGGCATGTGCGCCGTGATTGCATAAGCAACCGACGCTTCCCGACCTTTAGTGGGGTCAGCGAATTCCGTCCAGTTTGCAACGCCTGTTAAAACGTGTGCGAACAAAATGTACAAAACCGTACAAACCGCCAATGAACCTAAAATCCCAATCGGCATATCGCGCCCTGGATTTTTAGCTTCTTGCGCCGCCGTCGAAACTGCGTCAAACCCGATGAAGGCAAAAAAGACTATCGCCGCACCGCCAACAACTCCTCCGTAACCATGTTTGAAAAAAGGTGCGTAATCAATCAATACTTTGCCCGTTTTAGGATCCAATACAGAAGGCGTATTCGCAGGAATAAAATAAGGTGCGTGATTCGCAGCATTAATAAATTGAAAGCCTACTGCAATGAAAATCAATACAATAGATACTTTAATAGCTACAATGATCGCATTTACAGAGGCAGATTCTTCCGTACCCCGAATCAATAATAACGTCAATGCCAAGAGAATAATCAACGCAGGAGCGTTCATAATACCTCCTTCCATCGGCGAATGACACCATTCATGAGGAATTGCGCCGCCTAATAATTTGTTTAAATATTCGCTCCAAGCAATGGAGACCGTCGCTGCGCCGAGTGCGTATTCCATAATCAATGCCCAGCCAATAATCCATGCGACAATTTCGCCCATGGTTGCGTAAGCATACGTGTACGCGCTGCCTGCGATAGGGATTTTGGAAGCGAATTCCGCATAACAAAGTCCTGCAAACGCACAGCCGATTGCGCCAACGATGAAGGAAAGCGTCACCGCAGGACCTGCCGCTTGTGCTGCTGCGGACGCGGTGCGCACAAAAAGTCCTGCGCCAATGATTGCACCAATGCCGAGTGCAACCAAATTCCATGCACCCAACGTTCTTTTGAGTCCTTTTTCGGAGTCCGAGGCTTGTTCCAAGAGGCTTGCCAATGATTTTTTGACCCACAAATTTGCCATACTTTTTTGGTCGTTTAAATTTGCAAAATTATTTTTGATTGTTGAAAGTCGGCTTTTCCGACGGAAATTGTTTTTCTGGGTCAAAACAAAGGAAAAAAGTGCGGATTACCAAAGAAAAGCGAATATTTATTTTGTTGGGCTTCAGCCACGAATTGCACGAATTTTCACAAATGGTGATACAAATTTGTGAAAATTCGTGAAATTCGTGGCTGAATTACCTATTTTACGCCCTTATTTTACTAAAATTATCAAAAATGAATCGAATTCTCTTATTTGCGTTCCTTACATTGGTTTTAAAACCAATATCTATGCAAGCACAATCGTGCTGCCAACCCCAAAGTCAAGCTGATTTTCAGTTATTGGCGGATAATAAAGCGTTTCGGATGTCGCACGACGAGCCGCGTCCTTTTACGTTTGTTTCCCAAACAGGTGGCGAAATGATGACTTTTAAAACGCCTGATGGCAAAACGGCGAATGGCTTTTTGCTAAAAGCCAAGACTAAGTCTAAGAAATACTTATTTGTCTATCAAGAATGGTGGGGTTTAAATGATTACATTAAGCAAGAAGCCGAAAAATGGTACAACGAATTAAATGGACAAGTCAATGTTTTGGCGATAGATATGTATGATGGAAAAGTTGCAACGAATCGAGACGATGCGGGCAAATACATGAAAGAGGCACAAGAAGCGCGTTTGGAACAAATCGTAAAAGGTGCGATTGATTTTGCGGGTCGGCGGGCGAAAATTGCGAGTATTGGCTGGTGTTTTGGAGGCGGCTGGTCTTTGAAATCGGCTTTGTTGGAAGGAAAACACGCGGTGGGCTGTGTGATGTATTACGGAATGCCTGTAAAAGAGGTGGATAAATTGAAAACGCTGCATACAGACGTACTTGGGATTTTTGCAGGACGGGAAAAATGGATTAGTAAAGAAGTGGTTGCGGATTTTGAAAAAAATATGAAAATGGCTACCAAATCGGTCACAACTAAGATTTTTGATGCCGAACATGCTTTTGCGAATCCATCCAATCCGAATTTTGACAAAGCAGCGACGGCAGAAGCGTTCAAAATGGCAAGTGATTATTTGAAAACGCGCCTTTTGAATTGAGTAAAATTTGGGATACGCATGGGAACACGGATGACGCGGATGGACGGATTTACACGGATTTTTTGGGATGTTTCCTTTTTAGGTTACACTTATGGATACATGTGATACGAATAGATGTACGGATTTCACGGATTTCACCGATTGGTACGGATTTTTTTTATTTTTTGCTGGAAACAAAGCATTGGAGTTTAAAAAAATCCGTACCAATCGGTGAAATCCGTAGAATCCGTACATCCGTTCGTATCCCAAGGTATCCAAAAGTGTAACCTAAAAAGGAAACATCTCTGTAAATCCGCCCATCCGCGTCATCCGTGTTCCCATGCGTATCCCAATTTGTAACCTACTTTTCGCATCTAATGAAACATCCCGAAACAAACCTTAATTGGTAATAGTATTGGTGTATAATAGATATTCAAAATATAAAATTGTATTTTTCTAAATAACAAAATACAATTTTACAACGTTATGTTATTTTTTAAACAAAACTTATTAAACCTTACTTTTTTTTTTAAAATGATTAAAACTTTTAAACCCATCCTCCTGCTGGGCTTTGCAGCCTTTGCGTTAACGAATTGTAACAAAGAACAGGTTACTTCGGATCTTTCGCAAACCGTTTCTCCGACAACACAAGGATTAGTGACCAGTTCCATGAATACGTACCTCTTGGAAGGCAGCAAAGTCGTGAGCCATACAGCTCAAATCCGCCAAAAAATAGCAGATTTAGGGGCAACCGAAACTGCCTATTTTCCTCAATTGAAAGCGATGTACGTTTTGAGCAACAATTCTAATTTCCAAACGGAGTTAGAGGCAATGAATGTGAACGTAGCGGTGGACATGGATCTTAATGCGACTCAACCGATGACCCGCAAATCCTTTCCAGTGGCTCCAAACACCAACTTAGGCACTGCGAATCAATATTTTACAAGTCTTTGGGGCTTGAAAGCGATTTCTGCTCCTGCGGCTTGGTCTTTGGGTTACAAAGGCAATGGCGTGAAAGTGGCAGTGATAGATGGCGGATTTTATCTAACGCATCCAGACCTCGCAGCGAATTTCAATTTAACGTTAGCACACAATTTCGTACCGCTTGCAGGAGAAAATAATCCCAATGATGCGTCTTTTGCGTCCACAGGTTTCAGTCATGCAACCCATGTTTCGGGCATTCTTGCGGCGGTGGATAACACGATAGGCGTTGTCGGCGTTGCGCCACAAGCCGAAATTATTCCAATTAAGGTGTTGAGTGATATACAAGGGACAGGTCAAGTGGCTTGGATTGTGCAAGGGATTATGTATGCCGCAGACCATGGCGCAAAAATTATTAATATGAGTTTAGGCGTGACGATTGCGGTGAGGGGTCACGGGCGCACTGCGAATGGAGATAAATTGAGCATCCAATTGTTCAAAGATGCGGTGAAATATGCTTATGATCAAGGCGTGACCGTGATTTGTGCGGCGGGCAATGATGCGATTGATTTTGATCATTCTAATTTGGACGTATTTCCTGCGGCTACGCCTCATGCGATTTGTATAGCTGCGACTTCCTCTGAAAATTGGGTACCCAACACGCCAAATACAAATGTCCCATTGTAACAGAAGCTGCTTTTTTTATACCTATTTATCCTATTTTATACAATTTTGTACTCCCCAATAGAATCCATCCCAAAAAAGAAAAAAGAATTATCTTTGCGAAAATTTCATTCTACTATGTTAACGCTAAAATTAAAATTGAAGAATTCGCCGCCCGTTTCGGATTATTGCAAGAACTACTCGTTTTTGTACCGGAAGCTTTATGCGAATTTTGAGTTATCCCAAGATGAAAATTTTAAAAAAGACTTACAAGCGAAATATAATTTGGATAGTTGGTTTTATGAAAGTTGTTGCATTGAAGTAAAAACGAAATTAGCCCAAGAAAAAACGCATCAAGAAAAACAAGCAGAGCAAATCCAAAGCTTGGAAAAGGAATTAAAAGAGACGAAACCCGAAGGACGCAAAGGGAAACGAAAAACCTTTCGGTTGCATCGAAAGCTCGCGTATCTTCAATCCCGACAAGGAAAAAAAATCACTTTTGGGGGTTTAACGACCTTGCGTCGGATTTCTTTTTTGTCCAATGATCGGGCGCAAAATCAAACCGAAATTACCGAACTCCAAAAAAAATATCAAGAACATCGCATTTTGCCGATTTATAGTATTGGCGAAGCCCCTCAAAAAAGCAATCGAAAATTTGGCTTTGACTTCTTGAATCAAAATATAATTTTTAAACCAAATAAAGAGATAAAATATAATCTTTCTTTTCACGCCTCGAAGTCCCAACAAAAGGTTTTAAACCTTTTGCAGTCCCGTTTAGGGGAGTTGCCGATTTCGGTTCGGCTTTCGGAACAATGGGTTTGGATCACCTACGATGAGGAAAAATTAGCGGGATATGAATTTAAAATCCATGAATTTAAAAAAGAAGCCCGAAAATTAGAAAAAACGGATAAAGAAGGTC
>JBDKKX010000420.1:0-5275 GCA_039795795.1 Bacteroidota bacterium
AATTTCATGTCCTGCCCGATGATGCCAGTAATAGGTAAAATCATCTGCAAAAAATAGAAATACCCAAAACCAAGCGTTCGTTAAATCTATTTCAAAAATTTTAAATTTATAAACCATTGAGTATATCCCCAAAACAATGGTTTTGGTAAATAAGCCTGTAATGACATTGCCAATACCCATCGCTAAACTACTGAACGTATCTTTGCGTTCAAACCAATCGCGTTGGTGATAAGCCGCAACAATGCTTTCTATCACCACTAAGGTAATAAAGGCAGGAATGGCATAATGAATTAAATTGAATTTCATGCTTTTAAGTCCTGTTGAATGATAAATAAGAAATTATAAAGGAGGCATTCCAACGTTTTGCAAATTAATCCTTTAAAATTGCAAATTTAGTGTAAATTCGCTACTTTTATTGCCAAATTTTAGTCAAAATTAAAAAAATGAATGATATGCTACGTTCCAAAATTGCGGGTATCGGCATGTATCTGCCTGAAACCGTTGTCAAAAACAATGATCTTGCGCACGTCATGGAGACGAATGACGAGTGGATTCAAGAACGCACGGGCATCAAAGAACGCCGTTATGCCCGCAAACATGAGGAAACGACCACGACGCTGGGCGCGAAAGCTGCCGCTATCGCCATCGAACGCGCTGGTATCACCAAAGAACAAGTCGATTTTATTATTTTCGCCACCCTTAGCCCCGATTATTATTTTCCGGGTTGCGGCGTTTTGTTACAACGCGAATTAGGCATTACCAAAACCGAAATTGGGGCTTTGGATATTCGCAATCAATGTTCGGGCTTTATCTACGCGCTGAGTATCGCCGACCAATTCGTGAAAACAGGCATGTATAAAAATGTCTTGGTCGTCGGCGCGGAAATGCACTCCATGGGTTTGGATTTTACCACCCGCGGACGCAATGTAACGGTCATTTTCGGAGATGGTGCGGGTGCAGTTCTTGTGCAGCCGACTTCCAGCAAAACACGAGGCATTATTACCACAAAACTTCATTCGGATGGCACTTATGCTGAAAAATTGGCGTATATCAATCCTGGAAGTCACGGAGGCTATCACGCAAAGAAAGCAAATGACGCAACAGATTTTGGTTTTCCAGACAAAGATACTTATGGCGGCGTGTTTTTAACCCAGCACATGATGGATAATGCCCAAACGTACCCGAATATGGAAGGACAATTTGTGTTTAAATTAGCGGTTCAAAAATTTCCTGAAGTCATTAAAGAGGCGTTGGCAGAGGCTAAACTAACTCCTGCGGATATTAACATGTTGATTCCACATCAAGCAAATCTTCGGATTGCACAATTTGTCCAAAAAACCTTGCGGTTGCGCGATGACCAAGTTTGGAATAATATTCAAAAATATGGGAATACGACAGCCGCTTCTGTTCCAATCGCTTTGTGTGAAGCTTGGGAATCGGGCAAAATTAAAGAAGGCGATTTGGTTTGTTTAGCAGCTTTTGGCAGCGGTTTTACATGGGGTGCTGCCTTATTACGCTGGTAATTTTTTCGGAACGCGTTTATAGCGTATTAATTTTTCTACAAACTATCGTAAATTTTCATAAGAATTATTTTCATTTAAGTGGTTAGACAAAATTAAACTTACAACTTGACGCAAGTTTTAAATTTGCGTCAAGTTCTAATTATTTGATAATCAATATTTTAAATTACTTAAAATGTTATCATTTTAATTTATCCAAGTACATAAAAACTTGTAACCTATCATTATTCTTAGCCACCAACCAATAATTCCCAACCTTTTGAATATCCCGAACGGCACCCGAAAGTATCCAACCACTTTGTCCTGGCGCGACGGTCGTGAAATGTCCTTTACCATCGCCTTTCAAAAGTGTTCCACAACTCGCATCTTGTCGCCCCAAATGGGTTTGAAATTCATAAAAATTGCCGCCAATCGCTATATCTAATTGCTTATCGCCATCAAAATCAGCCACTTGAAGGCTTTGAACCGTACTCCATTGCACTTCGTCGGGCAATTTGTGCCAAATTAATTCATTTTTCGGACGATTCTCTAACCAAATCGAAGCCGTTTGATATATTTTTTTCGTTAAAGCACTTTTTGTCATCGCAGGAGGAAAGACTTTGTCAAAAGGCGATTCAGAAAACTTTTTGTATTCTGGAAATATTTTTTTAATCATTGGAATCTGACTCGCTAACATATCTTTGGAATCCACACAATATTCCCTACCCTGCCGCCAATACGTTAAAATGGCTTCGGTGTCCCCGTTTTTATCAAAATCTTTCACGTATAATCCCAAAGGTTGTTCCGTAGAAGCCTGCAAATTGGTATTTAAACCCAAATTACCCACAATTAAATCTGGATCCCCATCTTTATCAAGGTCTGCAGCAGCCACCGTATTCCAAAAACCCGCAGTATGTTCTAACTGCACTTTCCGAAAAGTCGAACCTTCATTATAAAAAATTGTAATGGGCATCCACTCGCCAACCACAACTAAATCTGGCTTTTTATCTTGATTCATATCTGTCCAAACGGCATCCGTCACCATGCCTAATGCAGCCATTTCTGGCGCGAACGCAGCAGAAACTGCTTTAAAATGCCCTTTTCCATCATTCATCAAAAGATAAGAAGCTACATTCAAACCATAATGCCGCACATCTGCCCGACTCCCTACAAAGAGGTCTATATCGCCATCGCCATCAAAATCACAAGGTTTAACACACGAACCATTGTGAAAAGTAGCCAAAGTAGGCGCAAAAGCAGTGTCTGCAAGCGTGAATCGACCTTTACCATCATTGAAAAAGAGTTTATCTGCCGCCAAAGGAAGGTCATTCCCACCCGAAACGACGTATAAATCTAAATCTTTATCGCCATCTGCATCAAAAAAAGCTGCCCCAACTTCATCGCAAAGATTGACAGCATTCGGATTCGTTGCAAAAGCATCTGCTTTCACCGCAAAACCACCATTTTGTTGTTGCAAAAACAGTTTTCCAAGACCTCTTTGTGCCGCACCAATGTAAAAATCTTCTAATCCATCTCCATTCACATCGCCTACTGCTATTTTCGGACCCTCTGTGGATAAAAAATGAGGGATTAATTTCTCTTTGTCCACATCGTAAAAAGGATTTTCAATATGTTGATAATTGATATTTAATTTTTCAGAAACGTCTTGCAACAAAGTAGGCACTTTTACAACCATTGCATTCTTTAAGACAGGATTAGAAGCATCTTTTTGATTCAAAACCAATAATTTATCCGTTTCGGGATGCTTAACCACTTGTTTCCGTCCATCCTGCCAAACAATCACCAAAGAATCTATTTTTTTATCCATCTTTAAACCAAAATGTAACAAAGGTTCTACCGAAGATTGAAAACCACGAGTGGGCTGTTGTGCCTGCATTTGCAAATGCTGTTTTTGATAAATCGTCACTTTTGCCCCAATCCCATGCGTATTGCCTTTATCTCCCACCAATTTCACTTTCAAAAAATGATATTTCAAGCGTTCGGTCGTCCGATTTTTTAAAATGAAAGCGCGTTGATTGATATTATTCGTCACCAAATCCAAATCGCCATCATTGTCCAAATCGGCATACACGGCACCCGACGAACAAGACAATTGGTCTAAACCCCAAATCAAGGAAACATTATCAAAAGTTAAATCGCCGCGATTGCGAAAAGCATAATTTTCCACATTTCCTTTGGGCATTTTGGCAATGAATGCCGAATCCGAAGCCTCTTTTTGAATGGTCTTATCCGAAATAAATTTCATATAATCCAAATCATTCGGTCTTCGGACAATCCCATTCGTAATATAAATATCTTTCCAACCATCGTTGTCCAAATCCGCAAACAACGACGACCAACTCCAATCCGTCGCAGCAACCCCCGAAAATTGTCCTATCTCACTAAAAAAAGGATATTTGCCCTCTTTACTACTGCCATTGCCTCGATTCAGTTGCAACATATTACGCGGATATTGAGGATGATAACCAAACTCTTTGTTTTTGAAATCATAAATATTATACGCTTCCGCGCCCGCAGAGGCTTTTAACACCTCTTCACTTTCGGGTTTCATGTCCAAACCCATCATATCAGGCAAACCGTCATTATTAAAATCTGCAATATCATTCCCCATTGAAAAATTGGCGTTATGCCCCATGGACAGATTCATTCGTTCCGTAAAAGTACCATTTCCATTGTTGTAATACAAATAATCATTGTCATGGAAATCATTCCCAACGTAAATATCTGGCAAATTATCCCCATTCAAATCCGCAATCGCCAAACCCAAACCGTATCCCAAAGAACCATCTTGAATGCCCGCCGCTTTTGAAACGTCCTTAAAATGCCCTTTTCCATCATTTTGAAACAAAATATCGCCCGAAAGCGGGTCGTCATCTTTGCGGTTTGTGACAGGGCGATAGCTGCGCGGCGAATGCACCGAATGTCGCAATAAATAACAATCCAAATCGCCATCATTGTCATAATCAAAAAAAGCGGCTTGTGTACATAAGCCGCTTGCGTCCAAACCATATTCCGCAGCGCGGTCTGTGAACGTTCCATCTTGATTATTAATGAATAATTTATTCTTAACCGTTAAATGCTTATAATTGCTGACGTGACAAACGTAAATATCTAACCAACCATCTGCATTGACATCCGCCATCGTTACCCCCGTTTTCCAACCGCCATCCGCTTCAACCCCAGCCTTTTCTGTGACATTCTCAAATTGAAAATTACCTTTATTTAAAAACAAACCGTTTTTATCTAAATTCGCAGTGAAATAAAGGTCTGTTAATCCATCATTGTTCACGTCGCCTGCGGCAACCCCACCTCCATTGTAATAATAAAGGTATTGAACAATGTTAAGCGGTTGATTTTCAGGGATGCCGTTTGAAAATTGAATGCCCGTTTGACTCGGCTGTAACTGTTCAAACAAGGCGTTTTCATCTTTTTTAGATTGACAGTTTGTCAAAAAAAGCAGGATTAAAATAGAATATCTCATAAGTAATGGTGATGAGTTGGAATTCGGATTAAATAGGATTTTTTTTGGGATTAAATGGGATTGATTTTTAGGATTTTTGGGATTATAACATTTTTAGGTGACACTTTCTGATATATTGTGATACGAATGGATGTATGGATTGAACGGATTTCACGGATTCGTACGGATTTTTTTTATTTTTTGCCTAAAACCAAGCATTAGGGTCCCAAAAATCCGTACAAATCAGTGAAATCCGTTCAATCCGTACATCCATTCGTATCACAATATATCAAAA
>JBDKKX010000421.1:0-5267 GCA_039795795.1 Bacteroidota bacterium
GGTGCGCACGCAAGCCCTGGTGGAGCGCATTTTGATTGAAAAGGAACGCGCCGTAGGCGTTTCTTTCAAAACGAAATCGGGTATTGAAACGGCTCATTGTCAAAAAGAAGTAATTCTGTCTGCGGGTTCGTTTGGTTCGCCTCAAATCTTGATGCTTTCTGGCATCGGTGCGCCTGAAGAATTGAAAAAACATTCGATTCCCGTCAAAAAGAGTTTAATAGGCGTTGGGAAAAATTTGCATGACCATTTAATGTATGGTGTTTCTTGTCTTTCCAATTGGCATGGCACGATGAATGACATTTTGAAACCTTTCAATCAAGTCAAACATTTGATGAATTTTTTGATTGCGAAAAAAGGTGCTTTAACGATTAGTCCTTTGGAAGCGAATGCTTTTGTAAAGACAAATCCCACTTTATCGCAACCTGATTTGCAAATTATGTTTGTTCCCGGTCATCTTGGCAACGAAAAAAATAACACAGACATTTATAAACCGTCTTCGTATCCTAAAATATCCGGTTTTGCGTTGTTGCCGACGTTGTTGCAACCCGAAAGTCGAGGTTTTGTCACGTTGCGTTCTGCGAATCCTGCGGATGCCCCCGTGATTCAACCGAATTATCTTCAAGCCGAAGCAGACCGACAATTATTGCTTCAAAGTTTTAAATTGATAAAAAATATTTTGTTGTCAGAGCCTTTTGCAAAATATAGAATTGGCGATTTGCATTACCCAACTCAATATAATACAGAGGCTCAAATTGAAGCACACATTCGGCGGACTTTGGAATGCGTTTATCATCCAGTTGGGACTTGCAAAATGGGCTATGATGCGCTTTCGGTAGTGGACGACCAATTGCGCGTGCACGGGATTGCAGGATTGCGCGTAGCGGATGGTTCGATTATGCCGAAAATCTGTTCTGGAAATACGAATGCCGCTTGTATTATGATTGGTGAAAAAGCAGCAGATATGATTTTGAAGGCTTAAAAGCAGCAATTCCCGATTAACACCTGTCAGGTTTTGCAAACCTGACAGGTGTTAATCGGGAATTGCGATTATTCCATTAAATTCGTTTCCAAAATATATTTAAATTTGCGTAAAATGGCAACAATCATCAATAAACTGGTTTTATCTGTTGCATCAAAACTTTTAGAAATGCAATAATTTTTGCCTTCCATGATGACAAATTGCCAATTCGCTCCAGTAATTTCGATACCATACATTGGTTTTTGATTGTTATTTTTAACTTGAGCAATTAAAAAAGCTTCAAGCAATTGCGCCATGGGTTCACCACTCGGATTCAATTCTGGTTTATATTCTTGAAAATGAAAATAAGGCGTTTTCACGACGTTCAAAGTTCCTTTCGCCAGCATAAAATCCGATTTTACCAACAACGGTATCGTTTCTACAACCGCTGAAATTGTTTTATCAAAATAGCCAATCACGGTATCGTCATCCGTCAAATGCCCCAATTCCAAAATATGCCCTATGAATTTCACTTTTAAATCTTCTTCACTCCATCCGACTAAATTTTTTTGGGCTTTGACTAATAATTTATCAAAGTAATATTGTTCAGCAGGATGTAATTCGGGTAATCCAACCGATAGCCAGTCTTGCATCAAAGGCGTTTGATAAGTTGCTATCCGATTGAGCTGGAAAGCATCAATCAATTCACCTTCTCGCCAAGCTTTTGTTGGGCTATGACCCTTTTGTTTTTTTATTTTTATTTCTTTTTTTGCCATTATTTAAAACATTGAAGGGTTTAAAATACTTTTTTTGCTGCTTGTGTGGCAAATGTAAAACATTTTATGAAATCTATGCTGTTTTTAGGCTTTTTTACCTAAATTTTCAAAAATAGATAAAAGTTTCGTTCGTTTCAAATAAAGATATTACCTTTGCACCGCCTTCGCAAAAAGGACAGCCGAAACGAGTGGGCATGATACACTTGCATTTATTTCACGCTTAAAACCGAAAAATAATTCATACTTAATAAATTGTAAATCAATAAGTTATGAACTTTTCGGATAAATGTTTTAGCAATGAAAGAACAAGAAGGCGAACAGCAGTCTATCAAAGACAAAGCGGCTAAAGTAACCAAAGAAGTCGTCGCAGACGATGCTGAGGAAGAAGGAGAGTTGGTGTTAAACACTGGAACGACCTTAGTAACGGGTTCCGCACACGATGATTTTGATTGGTCTCGCGGCAGACGCAACGAAGTACATTACTCGAAAGAAGATTCTAAAAAATATATGGAATCTTACGATGCGACGATGAAGGCGATGACAGTGAATGACATCGTTCGGGCGCGAGTGGTGTCGGTTACGGGAACGGATGCGGTTTTGGACTTGAATTTTAAATCGGATGGTTTATTGCCGTTGTCGGATTTGCGCGATATGTACGACTTGAAACCGGGTGATACGGTGGATGTATATGTTGAAAATCAAGAAGATAGCAAAGGAAAATTGGTTTTATCTCGCCGTAAAGCGAAATTGTTGCGCGCATGGGAAGCGATTGTGGATTCGTTCACAAACGGTACGATTATTCGCGGAACGGTTATCAGCAAAACGAAAGGGGGGTTGATTGTGGATGCAGGTGGTTTGGAAACGTTCTTGCCAGGTTCTCAAATCGACATTAAGCCGATTGCGGATTATGACCAATTTGTTGGAAAAGTGATGGAATTCAAAGTCGTCAAAATTAATGAGACGATTAAGAATGCTGTCGTTTCTCACAAAGCGTTGATTGAAAGCGACTTAGCGGAACAACGCGAAGCGATTATTTCGGGCTTAGAGAAAGGTCAAGTGTTGGAAGGTACGGTTAAAAACATTACGGATTTTGGTGCCTTTTTGGATTTGGGCGGCGTAGATGGCTTGTTATACATCACGGATATTTCATGGGGACGGATTTCGCATCCAAACGAAGTGTTGCATTTGAACCAAAAAATCAACGTTGTGGTGTTGGATTTTGATGAGAACAAAAAGCGTATCTCATTGGGTCTCAAACAGTTGCAACCGCATCCTTGGGAAGTATTGGCACGTACCGTGAGCGAAGGCAGCACGGTTCGGGGTAAAATTGTAAATATTGAAGATTACGGCGCATTTTTGGAAATCCAACCGGGCGTGGAAGGTTTGATACACGTTTCAGAAGTTTCTTGGGCGAATCAACCGATTAATGCCAAAGAATATTTCAAATTGGGCTTTGAATACGATGCAAAAGTCGTTACGATTGACCGCGATGACCGTAAAATGTCGTTGTCTATCAAACAATTGAGCAGCGATCCTTGGTTTGTGGTGGATCAAACGTTCCCGATTGGCAGTAAGCACAATGGCGAAGTCAAAAACATTACACAATATGGTGTATTTGTGGAATTGGGACAAGGCATTGGCGGTATGATTCACATTTCGGATTTGAGTTGGGTGAAACGCTATGCGCATCCTGCGGAATTCACGAAGATTGGCGAAAGAATTGACGTAGTTATCTTGGAAATCGACAAAGACAACAAGAAAATTTCGTTGGGTCACAAGCAAATCGAAGAAAGTCCTTGGGAAAGTTTTGCAACTGTGTTTACACAAGGTTCATACCATCAAGGTTTGATTTTGCGGAGAGATGATAAAGGTGCAATTGTTCAATTGACTTATGGTTTGGAAGCGTTCGCGCCTATCAAACAGTTGAAAAAAGAAGATGGCACGACCGCAGAACAAGGTGAAAACTTGACATTCAAAATCATTGAGTTTAACAGAGATGATAAGCGTGTTTTGGTTTCCCACACCCGTTACATTGATGATATTCGCCGTGAAAACGAGGCAGCAGAGCAAAAACGCAAAGATGCTGCGGAAAGTGCGGTTAGAAATGAGGAAAAAGCCGCATTGAAAGCTGCTCAAGACAAAGTAGAACGTTCTACTTTGGGCGAATTGGACGCGTTATCGCAATTGAAAGATAAATTGAATTAATAAATATTGTTACTGGATTGTGAAAAGGTCATCGTTGTCGAAACGATGACCTTTTGTTTTTTAATTCGCCTCGAATGACACGAATTTTCACTAAATTTGTGCAAATTCCTGTAATTCGGGACAAAATCGTTTTTCAAATTCAGCATAAAATAACGAAAAAAAATAAAATTATGTTATCTACCGTAGGCATTATTGGTTCGGGCAGTTTTGGAGTTGCTATCGCACAATTATTGGCGGAAAATACAGATGTATTAATGTACAGTCGCACCCCAGAAACGGTGCAAAATATCAATCAATCTAAGTTTCATTACAATACAAAATTGTCTCCGCGGGTCCGAGCAACCAATAATATTCAAGAAATTTGTGAGTCGTGCGAAATTTTATATCCTGTTGTGCCCTCAGGCAATTTTCGGAGTATGATCCGCTCTTTCTCCCCGTACTTACGCCCGTATCATTTTGTGATTCATGGCACAAAAGGTTTTGATGTCATTGGTTTGGAACCCAATGCGTTGGATATTCAGAATCAAACGCCGATTACGCGAGCGCATGTCAGAACGATGAGTGAAGTGATTGCAGAAGAAAGTACGGTGGTGCGTATCGGCTGTCTTGCGGGACCCAATTTGGCATCTGAAATTTTGGCGGGGCAACCTGCGGCATCGGTTATCGGCAGTCGGTTTCAAGAAGTGATTGAGGCAGGTAAAAAATCGTTTCAAAGCAAGCGTTTTCATGTTTTTGGTACGCCAGAAATCTTAGGGGCGGAGTTCGCAGGAGCGTTGAAAAACATTATTGCATTGGGTTCGGGCATTTTGGGAGGCAAAGGCTTGGGCAAAAACCTACAAGCATTGTTGATTACACGCGGTTTGAGCGAGATGATTACTTTTGGAACGCGATTAGGCACGAGTAATAGGGCTTTTTTAGGAACGGCAGGGATTGGCGATTTGATTGCGACGGCGACAAGTGCCAATAGTCGGAATTATACGTTTGGGATGCGGCTGGCAAAAGGCGAAACGCCCGAACAAATCAAAGCAACTGCCAAAGAAGTCGCTGAAGGGGTGAGAACCCTTCAAATTGTGCATCGAGTAGCGCGCACTTATAAATTGCACATGCCGATAACAGATATGTTATATAAAATCGTGTTTCAAAACTTAAATGTGGATAAAGCCATTGAGTATCTTATGGAATATCCATACGATATAGATGTTGATTTTTTATAGTATTTGAATTAGGAATTAAGGACGAAAAAATCCTCAATCTGTGACAAAAAATACTTTTTATCACAGATTGAACAGATTTCACGAGATTTTAACAGATTTTTTTTGATTTTAAGC
>JBDKKX010000422.1:0-5267 GCA_039795795.1 Bacteroidota bacterium
TTATGACCAAGTAATTGATGCCATCAAGTCGGTAGATTCTTCGTATAAAGTAGCCTGTGAATTTGGCGGAGTTGCAGATAATATGGCTTTACTCCGCAATACATTTGCATTTAAAGATTTAACAGCAAAAGCTGATATTCTTAAAACTTCAATCGAAGGGTTTCAAGGGGATATTTCATTTAGCAATACACGACCAAATCAGAAGTTTTATACTGAAGTTGCTTTTTTTGACCTACCAACTGCCGAAGACTTAAAAAATTATACCAAACGTGCCGTTGAGTATGGTTGTGAATTTATCATGCTCGGCATCGAATCTGACAACCAAGCCGAATATGATAAACTATTGCCTGCGGTTCAAGAAGCAGTGAAAGGGCTTTATAATCCGAGTTCAGAAGTAATATTTGCTGACACCGTAAAGTACCGACTTTCGCAGCTAACCGATAGCAGAGAATTGGTCATTAACGATTGGAAAACACGCTCTGAAAATGGCAAAAAAAGAATTCGCGTAGTTTTAGACGAAGATTTGATAACTGAAAACCAAAAAATCGAAAATCCGTTACCTGATATTGTTGAAAATACGCCAATAACACCGCCACCTCCTCCCCCAATAGAAACGACACCACAAAATCCAGATATTCCGAATCAACTTCCAAGAGAGAACATAAAAGATTATACCAAAGAACTCGTTGTAAATCAGAACTTTCAGTTTCGTATTCCTGAAAATTTATACTATGACACCGATGGATTTATAGCATTCATTGAAGTCTTGGAAGCTCCAAAATGGATAGATTTCAACCGATTTGAATTGAATTTTTATGGAAAAGCACCATATTTGGGTAAATACAAAGTAAAATTACGTATTTATGACAATAGAGGTGGAAGTCTTGAATCTTCAATTTTTGTTGAAATTGTTCCACCAATTATTGATTTTGAATTAATCAAAGGCGACTACTTTGATGTACCAATTGAGCCATGGGGATTTATTTATAACAACCGTACGCTTTACTTAGACGCTCTTCCCGAAAAACTAAATGTGCTTGCTCGTTGTAATCTGGACTCAGTCAATTTTATTTTTGAATTAACAGGGCCATATAAATTAAAACGTAGCTCAGACAGACTTCCCTATAACCTTTTTGGCGAAGGTCGTGGATTGTCATTTCCAATCGGTACTTATAAATTGAGTGCCAAAGCTTATAAGAAAGATTCTGTAATTTCATCTAAAATAGTACAGTTTTTTGTAAAAGCTTCCACCAATTCTTCCAATAATACCATCATAGATTGGCAATCTTACCCTAATCCTTTCCAACAAATTTGTAATATAAAACTGCCCGAAGAAGAAGATCCCGAAAAGCTGATTTTTACTTACTACGACAGTATTGGGAAAAAACAAGCAATCAAAAAAGACTACATTTCGATTGTTGACAAAACGGCTTATATTGATTTGGGTAATTCTAGTATTCCAACAGGAAATTATATTTTGGAAATTAGTAGAGATGGACAAACCTTAAAAACAATCAAAATTTCCAAGTTATGATTGGTTCTATTTGAAAATCAAATCTTTCACGAAGTAAAAAAACAATGTTTGAATGAACGCCCACACAACGGCACTGAAAAACATTTGTCCGAAAATCGCTTTTTTATCATACCTAAAAGCTACCGATAATGTTGCTCCAACAACGGGAGTAAATAATATTGGGGTTAAAAAAGCAATACCAACAAGCCCAAATTTTTGACGAATTTTAACGCCCAAACGAGTCATTTTGGTAAATCGTTTTGCTTTATCTTTTTTGAAAAATTTTCGCAATAAATCTCCCGAATACACAACTAAAACGACGGTAATCATCATTCCAATGACCGAACAAATGGCTGTTTCTACCCAACCAAGCTGCAAGGCTAAACCTGTTAATGGGCCGCCAGCAAACTTCAACATACTTACAGCAATGACAGAAAAATATTTAGCAAAATTCATGTTTTTATTGGCTCAATTATTAGTTTGTGGATGATACACTATATTTATAAATGTACGAATGATTGTTTTATTTACAAAGAAATGCAATTTTTGCCAAATTATAAGATTAAACAATGCATTACATTCCTTATAAATATTAACATAACACGTGATAAAACCAAAATCTATGAAATTAAAACTACTTATTATTTTATTAACTTGTTTTTACCTTCAAACCAAAGCCCAAGATGCTCCTGCAGACACGCTTCAACCAATAAACAACCCTACAATGCCCGCCGATAGCACTTCCGAAGAGAGCGAAGAAGAGGAAGGTGACGACGAAGGTGAAGAGGAGGAAGAAGAAAAAGATACGACTCCTGCAAAGTTTCGTTTCCGCATTGGTGCTGATGGTACTTATACTTCAGGTAACGTAAATCGTGCATTAGCACAGTTTACTTCAAGTTTTGATTGGAACATTAGCAAAATTGTTAAGTTTTCAAGCAGTCCTTCGTATGTTTATGGCCAGCAAAATAAAGCCCTTACAGAACGTGAAACTTTCGTTGACCTGCGTTCGAGTATGCTCTACGAAAAACGGTTTTATTACTTAGCTTTTACTTCCTTTGAACGAAGTAATTTACGGAAAATCAATAACCGTTTTATTGGTGCAGGAGGATTTGGTTTTAAATTGGTTCAGAAAAAAACGGCTTACATTTCAGTAACAAATGTCTTACTTTATGAAAAAACTGACTTTGTTGTGAACGAAAAATTTCCAGACCGTAACCTATGGAGAAATTCTACTCGCCTTTTTGGAGAATACACTTTCGATGAAGGAAAAATGAGCCTTTCGCATACAATTTACGTACAACCTAGTATTACTGAAAAAAACTTCCGTTGGAATGGAAATTTAATTCTTAAATACCAGCTTTCTAAAAATGTAAGTTTCCGTAGCACAATCGAAAACTCTTATGAAAGTATCGTTGTACCAGGCCGAAAAAACAATGATTTCCGTTGGACTTTTGGCGTTGTGTTTGAAGGCAGAAAGTAATTTTTACTTGCTTTGGGGTTGATAATCATTAAAAATTTCTAACCAAATTGAGCGTGAAAGTCGATAAAGCAGTGGCGTTATCAAAACTGTAAAAAGTACATAGCTCCAAATATAGATTCGCCAATCAACTCGAATATCAAAATATACGTAGTAAGCAACCGTTGCTATCACGAAAAACATCATATTGATAATTGAGCTAATGTACATTGCTCCGTAGAAAAAACCCGTTTCACGTTCATATTTCAAGCCACAACTTGAGCAGTTCGTGTGCATTTTGGTTAATTTTCGCCAAGAAAAAGGATTTTTAGTTTCGAATAAATCGCCCTCGTGACAACGGGGGCATTTCATTTTAATGGTAGCTTCTAATTTATTCATACTTTCTTTCTCAACGAGCATTTTAATTAATTTTAATACAACTTGGTCATCGTAGAATTAATTCTTTCACGATAACCCAACAACCCACTACTAAAACAAACCAACCAAAGGCAGGTTTAAGTTTCTCTCCGTCTATTTTTTTGGATAAATATCCACCTAAAAGAATTCCTGCGATGGTGCACCCTGCAAACTTCGTTAAAAAATACCAATCTAGGGCAATTCCTGCGGAAAAATCGCCAATCGCTCCGAAAGTCGAATTGATGGTTATGATTAATAATGACGTTCCAACAGCTTTTTTCATTGGTAACTTTGCAAAAATTACCATCGCAGGAATTATCATAAAACCGCCACCCGCACCAACAAATCCAGTCAAGATTCCGACTAAAATTCCTTCTACAAAAATCATCCAATAGCTTATTTTATGGCTAATTTGCTCAGTCGGTCTCTTATTACTTCTAATCATTGAATATGATGCACCAATCATTAATAATGCAAAAATCAACATGACCATTAAGTTTTTAGAAACAGTCAAAGTACTTGATTCGTAAACGATTTCGGGAATGTGCGGCATCACGAATGTTCGCATCAAAAAAACCATAATAAAAGCAGGAAACGAAAAAAACAAACCTTTTTCTAAGTCAACCAGTCCTTTTCTGAAATAATCAATCGAACCAACAAACGAAGTAATACCTACAATAAACAGCGAATAAGTTGTAGATAATGTGGGTGAAATATTTAATACATACACTAACACTGTGATTGTTAGAATAGAACCACCTGCCCCAACCAGTCCTAAAGTAATCCCAATCAAAGTTGCGAATAAAAAGCCTACCATTTCCATAGATTTTAATAAAAAAAACTATTTATCGAATAGTGCAATTTAAAGATTTTTGAAGCTAAAACACAATTATTATTGTATTTTTCAAATATACTAGCTTGATAGAAAAAGTGTTTTTTTATAGCTTTATTTAAAAAATGAGTCAATTTTTATGAATCCCGCAAATGATGATTAAATTTGCTAAAAACCTACCAAATACTATGTTTAAAAAAATTACACTTCTCCTTCCATTTATTACATCGGTGGCTTTTGCTCAAATTGAGAAAGCACCCAATCGAGCTGAAGGCGAATACGCCAATCGTACCATTATTAGGGGCGTTACGCTCATTAACAGTACTGGAGCTCCGCCCGTTGGCCCAGTTGATATTGTGATTGAAAAAAACAAAATTGCTCAAATCAAGCAAGTGGGTTATCCAGGTGTACCGATTGAGGCCAAAAGTCGACCAAAACTAAACGAAGGCGATAAAGAACTTGATTGTACTGGTATGTACTTAATGCCAGGTTTTGTGGATATGCACGGACATATTGGCGGAAAACAGCAAGGAACTCCTGCCGAATATGTTTTTAAACTTTGGCTTGGACACGGTATCACGACGATTCGTGACCCTTCGGCTGGCAATGGGCTTGATTGGACTTTAGACCAAAAGCGTAGAAGCGAAAAAAATGAAATCACCGCTCCACGAATCAAAGCATATACCGCATTCGGCATGGGAAGTGATAAACCAATTACAACACCCGAAGAAGCTCGTCAATGGGTGCGTGATAACGCAACTAAAGGAGCTGATGGTATTAAGTTTTTTGGGGCCGAACCTGCTGTTTTTAGAGCGGCTTTGGATGAAAACAAAAAAATTGGACTTCGTTCTGCTTGCCATCACGCTCAATTGGAAGTAGCTCGAATGAATGTTTTGGCAACTGCAAAAGCAGGTTTAACTTCAATGGAACATTGGTATGGTTTGCCAGAAGCACTTTTTGATGAACGAACTTTGCAAAATTATCCAGCTGATTATAATTACAACAATGAGCAAAATCGTTTTGAAGAAGCAGGAAAATTGTGGAAACAA
>JBDKKX010000423.1:0-5254 GCA_039795795.1 Bacteroidota bacterium
TTTTTGAAAAGAAAATTTTGAAATTATTAAAACAAATTATATTAAAAAAGAGACTTTACGAAAGTTGTTTTTAGAAAAAAATACATTTTACATAAAAAATATATTTTAAAAATTTTCTTTCGTTCAACCTGTTTAAATCTTGAAAAATTCTAAAAAATCAATCCCATTTAATCCTAATTCCAAATTTTTTTTTTAAAAACGATAACATTTTGTCGAATTATTCCCCCCTCTTTTATCATTACTGCTCCACTTGCCCACCTCGAAAGGATTGATTTTCAATGCCATATAAAAATTTGTCCCATCAAAACGACCTTTATAAAACAAACTGGATATGTAATCCGAACCAACCGTCAAAAACGCAGCACGTAGGCTTAATCCCCACCGCATTTGTTGCCAATTATACACCGAAATCGGCAAAGACGCACTCCACCAGCGACTCTCATAACGCGGCGTTACCGCAAAAATCGCATCCGACATCACCTGATTCGGAGCCACTCGAATCGGTTGCACCCACAAACCCTGTACAAATAAAGCCCCTTCTTGGTCAAAAGTAGGCGCGTCCATCACCCGATAATCCGCAAAAACGTGCATCCGCGCAGGCAAAATCATCGAAAATTGGTCCGATTTAGTAAAAGGAATCGGATGTTGCTTATCCACAAATAAACTATTTAAATCTTGCAACGCCGTCGGCAACCCATTCGTTTTATCTATATTATTAATGTCCTGAAAGCCTACACCGCGATTAATATTTTTGGACTCAAAATGATACCAATGCGCCGAATCCGTAAACCGAATACTGCCTAAATCGTGAAACGAAATCCCAAATTTAAACTTATAATCCGTCGGCGTACCATTTGGAATGAAAACAGCACCCAAATCCATTGAAAAACCACTCCCAGTCACTTTTGTCGGTGCTTTTTGAAAATTGCTGGTATAGGCTGCTTCCACCGCGAGAGACTCTAATTGCAACGAATCTGTATATTGTTTGGCAAAGCGGGTATCCCCTGCATTCTGAAAATAGCCCGCATCAAAACCCCATAACTTTTTAAGAGTAAAGCCAATAGACATATAGCTTTTGTCTAATTCGATTTGATAACCGTAATTTACCCCAGCTTCCGCCCAAGCCATCGCCCCCAGCGAAAAAGGTTCTATATGAATCGTCGAATCCGCTTTATAAGTCGTGTACCGATATAGATTGACAAGATGAGGTATCCCAAAACTCGACGCTTGCCCTCGCGCTTGCGCAAAAAATCCCCAAGAATGCCCCGATTCCAAGTTGATTAGAAACGACGGAATCATCCCTTCTGTCACCGCAGAGAAAAATTTGGAACGTTTGTCATTGTAAAAATCATAATATAAAGTTGCTGTCCTGTCGGCTAACAAAGGCAGTTTTAAAGCAGGGTCGGGACCAATGCTTCTTATATTATTTTTAACCGTGAAATAATTTGCGTCTTTGACAAACAAAACATTGTTGCCCGCCGCCAAACCACCCGATAGAATGTTTAAATCCCAAGCCAATGGGTAAGTTGCCGCTGCTGCTGCGGGATTTAGAAAAATACTGTGGATACCCGCGTAATTTTCGGTACGCAACCCGAGTTGTGCTTGTGCGTTTGCGTTCAGACTGCTGATGAATAAGCAGTTAAAAAAAAAAATACGGTAGTTGATCATGCTGAGGACTTTGGTTAAAATGGTGAATGATGAATGATGAATGATGAATGATAAATGACAAATGATAAAATTTATCATTCATCATTCATCATTCATCAGTTATCATTCGCCCATTCAAACGTTTTTTCCCGTTTTAACGTATAATTTTGGGCAAAAAAATCAAGATGCCCACCCCAATTGCCGCTATTGCGGTCAATAATACGGCACCTGCCGCTACATCTTTAGCCTTGCCCGCCAAAGGATGATGATCTGGCGATGCCAAATCCGTTAAAAATTCGAGCGCAGTATTCATCGCTTCCGCCGTTAGCACACCGCCAAACGTTAACAACAAAACGCACCACTCTATTCGACTGAGGTGAAACCAAAAACCTGCTGCCGTCACCAATAAAACCGCCACTAAATGAATTTGCGCATTCACTTGCGTCGCAAACATCACGCGAATACCTTGTATCGCATAGCCAAAACTTTTAATCCTTTTTCTGAACATAAAATGAATCTTGCATGAATTGATAAATGCCTGTTATCCCCAACCGTTCGCCTTTGACTCCGTTAATCGTTTGAAAATCAATACATTGAAAATGTTGAGAATAAAATAAATGATCTAAGGGTACTTCCAAAAGAGAGATATGACCGTTTCCATGAATCGGGCGATACCCGCGCCGACTATCGCTCAAATGAGCGTTATATCGAAATAAAACCAATGCTGACGCGGTAGGTGGAATATTATAATCACCCACTGTAATTACTGAACCCTTTAATTTTTTAATATGTAAAGCAATATCATTCAATTGTTTTAACATATCTTTATAAGCAGATTGGTATAACGGAGGCGCAATATAACTGGATACAATATAAATATTATGGAGCGAATCTGCTTTCAAATGTACCACGATATTCGGAATTTGCCCCGAATAAAAAGTATCACATTTTATAAAAGGGTATTTGGAATACACCCCTATCCCGTACAAATCCAAACTCGAAATCCCGCAGCGATACGGATACGCCCGAGTCAATGAATCTCGAAATATTTTATCCCAAATCGGGGTGGTTTCTTGTACAGACACCACATCCGCATCGGTTTGACGCAACGAAGTTAGAAAATTAGGCACATCTTCGACGTAACTTAAATTAAAATGTGCTACTTTTAAAGTAGGCAGATTGGTTCTCGTGGGAAACTCAATGTCGGCATTGGACAACGATTTCAAAAACATGCAAAGTAACCCAGTTACTGCGAAGGTATAAAGCATCAATCGTTCTCGCCGCAGTATCAAGAAAGCAATGCCCATGAACCAATATAACAACGAAATTTGCATGGCGTAATGCGCCCACCACCGAAAGATATAAAAATGGAACGGATAAACGCAACAAAACGCGCCTAAACCAATCAGTATTATCAGTAGATTTTCGCCCAATTTAGCTTTCAAAATAATCAAAATTTATATTTATAAATATTTAATTCTAATTCAATCCATTAAGGTATAATGATTTTCAATGCTTGTTGTAAAATCGTAATTTCAATAGGCGTTTGACCTAAAAATTCACCATCTACCTCCACCAACATCGGTGTATCTATGCTTTCAATCCGAATTTTTTTAACTTGATGCAAAGTCGTATAAGGTTGGAGCTGTGCAATATTGCCCAAATATAATTTGGGTGTATTCATTGCCACGACAGTACGCGGCAAATCTCGAATCACAGTCAAGGCTAATAAACCATCGTCTGCCACCGCATGTGGGGTCAGCTGCATGCCCGCGCCACTATATCGATGAATCCCAAAATTAATCGTATAGAATCGGTCTATAATCGTTTCCGCGTCGAAAGTCAGACGCACCAAAGGCGCGTCATAACGATTTAAACATTTTAAAATATGCCAAAAATAAGAAATTTTTTTGGTCAAAATGCGTTTGGAAAACTCCACAGAATGTACTACGGCTGCGTCATAACCTGCGCCACCTGCATTTGCAAAAAAATGTTTATGGATAATCGGTTTATCATCCGTTTGTTTTGCATATTGAATAACGCCAATATCTTGCCAAGCAACCTTTTCGCGTTGCAGCATTTGAAAAAAAGACGGAATCGTTTTAGGCAACTTCAAGTTGCGTACCCAATCATTTCCAGTGCCGACAGGCATTAAGGTATAAGTAATCTCTTGGGTAGGAACGATATTTTGTTTGAAAATGCCATTAATCACCTCGTTCCCAGTGCCATCGCCGCCAATTGCCATGATTTTTCGATGTCCTGCGGCAATGCCTTCCTGAGCAAATCGAGTGGCATCCCCTCCCTTTTGCGTCAATCGTAATTGATATGGAATGTTAAGGAGGTTTAAGATTTGTTCAATTGCTGCTTGATTTTTTCGCAATTTGCCCCCGCCCGAAGTCGGGTTCGCAATGAGCAACCATGTTTGATTTAGCATTTTCCAAGAGAATCTAAGGTAATCGTTTTTAAATGAGGTTTTTCAACAGAATCCTCTATTGAATGATAGTAAGTTTGTTAAAAAATTAGCCCAAAATTACAATAATTTTTCAAATTTGTGTATAAAAGGAAGTCGAAAAAAGATTCTTTTGTATTTTGGAGGCGATTTTAAGAAAACTATCACATTACATCACCAATTTCCATTGATTTACAATGAATAACAGTTTAAAAGTTCGGTTGATGATAGGTTTGGCAATGGCTGCATTTGCTTATTTCTCCTATCTTTCTAAAACGTCTATCAATCCTGTGACGGGCGAAAAACAACATGTGAGTTTGTCGGCTGCTCAGGAAATTGCGATGGGTTTGCAATCCGCGCCGCAAATGGCAGCAGAAATGGGCGGCGAAACCCGGGACCCGAAATTGCAAGAATATGTCGCGGCAGTGGGTCAAAAGTTGGTTGCGAAAACGGAAGCGGGGAATTCGCCGTACAAAAATAATTTTCAATTCCACGTTTTGGCGGATAAACAAACGATTAATGCTTTTGCTTTGCCGGGTGGACAGATTTTTATTACGGAAGGGCTGTTGGCGCGCTTGGATAAGGATAAATTTGAAGATGAATTGGCGGGTGTGTTGGGACATGAGATTGGGCATGTCATTGGTCGGCACTCGGCAGTGCATTTGGCGAAAGAGCAGTTGACCCAAGGGTTGATTGGCGCGGTCACGGCGGCGACTTCCGATGGCAATGGCATGTCGGGCGCGCAAATTGCGCAAATGGTGGGCAATATGATTAACCTTAAATATGGGCGCGAAGATGAGTTGGCTTCCGACCGTTTTGGGGTGAAATATTCGATGCAATCGGGTTATGACCCTGAAGGGATGATTCGCGTGATGGAAATTTTGAAAGCGGCGATGGGCGGCAATCGACAATCTGAATTTTCGAGTTCGCATCCGAGTCCTGAAAATCGGATTGTCAAATTGCGCGAAGAGATTGCGAAACTACACGGCGGCGCGACAAAATAATTACACTTTAAAAATTACGTCAATTTTTAATGGAAAATTGATCAATTTTTGATAATTTAAGTCATTAGACAAAATTAAACGGACAACTTACAACTTGACGCAAGTTGCAAACTTGCGTCAAGTTATAACTTTAAACAAACTTAAACGGACAACT
>JBDKKX010000424.1:0-5249 GCA_039795795.1 Bacteroidota bacterium
CACAGATTTTTTTTGATTTTAAGTATTGAAAATCCAAAAAAATCTGTGAAAATCTCGTTGAATCTGTTCAATCTGTGCCGAAAAGTATTTTTGTCATGTACTAAGGATTGAAATCCTAAAAAATCCCAAAAAATCAATCCCATTTAATCCCAAAAAAATCCCATTTAATCCTAGTTCTAAAGGTCACTATTTCACTTCAATAAACACCTCCCCTTTCGTACTGGCTTTTTGACTGCCTTTTGCTGCTTCATTACCAGATACTGTTTCGCTTGCACCCATATTTACCATATAATCATTGCCTTTTTTAGAACCTGTCGAAAAATTATTTGGCAAATCAAATTTTTTCAAATCATTTTCCTCAATCACGCGAATCAATGCCGCCGCATAATCCGCCCGCGTCGCA
The DNA here is from genome assembly GCA_039795795.1 of Bacteroidota bacterium. Lineage (GTDB taxonomy): Bacteria > Bacteroidota > Bacteroidia > Chitinophagales > Saprospiraceae > JAAFJT01. The sequence goes on from JBDKKX010000424.1 coordinate 404, forward strand.
TAACCCGCCGCTTTCAAACCATTCGCCCAACCTTTATAATCGGTGCTGCCCAATTTAAACAACCCATCGTAATTACCCGAATTTTTAATATGATCCGTGTGATCCGTGTAAGACGCATCAATATTGTCATAAGCCCGAAAATTGGACGGCGTAGCATCGTCATCTTGTGACTGCACGGTACGCCCTTTCCACGACGCAGTTGCCTTGATGCCAAAATGATTATTACTCTTTTTCGCCAAATCCGAAGTGCCCGCCGCCGATTCTAAAATTGCCTGCCCCAAAATAATACTCGCAGGAATTCCAGAACGCAACATTTCTTTTTGCGCTAAAGTCTTATATTTTTCAATGTATTGCGGTGCTTGTGCCCCTGAAACGGTTGAAAAAAGGGTTAAAAAACAAATAATAATTGGTAAGATTCGTAAAGTTTTCATTGTAAAGCAATATTGTAAGATGATTAAAAAATTGTAAGTGGATAACTGGGGGGCAGTTAAATTGCCAAAAAGCAAGAGAGGGGACTTTTTTTTGGCTTGATTGTGAATCAACTTGTACATGAAAACATTTGGCAAATACGATGCCGTAATGTTTTCATGCCGCAAAAAACTGTTTTTTTGTGACATAGTATAATGAAAAAGTAAGTCGGTTATTAGAATGTATATTTATCGAATAAGTTAAAAATCAATGTTTTAGTTAAAAAAAAATTTTTTTTTAGTTTTACAATTGTATTGTACTTTCGGCGTTAGTATGAAAAGTAACAGCCTTTGAGCCAAAACAACCTTTCCAATTCACTCACACATTGTGCCAACTAATTGTGAAAAAAATGTATTTTTTTTACAATTTTTCAGAAAAAAAAGTTACGTCATTGAGAAAATATGATTACATTTGCAAATGTTATCTCTCGCATGAAAAACACATATTTTAATTATTTTCATGCGTAATATATTACTAACCATTTTTGTTCACAACTAAAACTTGCGTATATGGTCCAGCATGCCGTTAGCCGCTATAGCGATGATGATTTGAGTGAGTTTCGCACGCTCATCGAGCACAAACTTTTGAAAGCGCAGCGCGAATTAAATTTTTATTCGACGCAATTGCGTGATATGTCTATGAATCCAGATGCAAAAATCAAGGCATTGGACGACGGTGCTTTGGTGAGCGAAAATGAATTAATTTCTTCGATGGCGGCTCGTCAGGAGAAATATATTCAACATTTGGAAAATGCGTTGATTCGGATTCAAAACAAATTGTATGGCATTTGTCGTGCAACTGGGAAATTGATTCCGAAAGACCGTTTGCGGGCAGTGCCTCATGCTACGTTGAGTATTGAAGCTAAAAAAAATCCATTTTTTAAATGATTGATTTACAATGCTTTGTGAATTAGTTAGACAGTCTCGAATTTATTTACTGAAAATCATAGATATTTTTTTTGTCGTTTGAATGCGGTGTGGGCAGTGGGCTGTTCACACCGTACTTTTTTTTAGGAACAAAAAAAAACAGCGAATTGAAACGCGGAGGGAAGAACCAACAAGATTTATTACGTAATTTCAAAGTTTTTCGCTTGTTTTGCGGCGTTTTATCAATCTAAAATTATATCAACAATGCGAGCTATGATTTTCGCGGCAGGTCTCGGTACGCGCCTCCGCCCATTGACCGACCACCGCCCGAAAGCCTTAGTAGCAGTCGGCGGCATATCTTTGTTGGAAATAAACATTCGCCGCCTTATAAAATTTGGTGTAACGGACATTATTATCAATGTACATCATTTTGCAGAGCAAATTGAAGCATTTATTGCGGAAAAAAATGCATTTGGTATCCACATTTCGTTTTCGGATGAACGCGAAAATTTATTGGATACAGGCGGTGGTTTGAAAAAAGCGGCTTGGTTTTTTGAAAAATATAAAGAACCTTTTTTTGTCTGTAACGCAGATGTATTGAGTACCATTGATTTACAAGTATTGATGAATTATCATTTGAATCAAAAAGCGATTGCAACTTACGCGGTTCAACGGCGTGAAACGAGTCGTTATATGTTGCACGATGCGAAAATGCAATTATATGGTTGGGCGAATGTGAAAACGGGTGATATTAAAATCAGTCGGACGGCGCGACAAATGGAGTTAAAAATGTATTCGTTTAGTACATATCAAGTATTGAGTCCGAAAATTTTTAAATATATGCCAGATAAGGAGGTCTTTTCAATGATAGATTTGTATTTGGAGGTGGCGCGCAAACAACCTGTTTTGGGTTGGCTGCATGAAAACGATGTTTGGATAGACGTGGGCAAACCGCAAGCGATTGAAATGGCGGCGCAAATTTTAAATCAATTAATTTAAATAGTTAAAAACCAATTCGTTATACAATGAAAAATCATCAAAAAATTGTCGAGCAAGCATGGGAAGACCGCACCATGTTGAAAAATGAAGTCGTGAAAACGACGATTCGGGAAGTCATCGAACAGTTGGACAAGGGCAAACTCCGTGTCGCAGAACCGACTGCGGATGGCAATTGGGCTACGAATGATTGGGTCAAAAAAGCGGTTATTTTGTATTTTCCTATCCAAGAAATGAAAACAACTGAAGTTGGTATGTTTGAATTTCATGATAAAATGGCGTTGAAATCCGATTATGCGGGTCAAAAAGTGCGGGTGGTGCCGCCTGCGGTGGCTCGATATGGTGCTTTTTTGGAGGCGGGCGTGATTATGATGCCTTCGTATGTCAATATTGGTGCATACGTTGGTTCGGGCACGATGGTCGATACTTGGGCGACGGTGGGTTCTTGCGCTCAAATTGGAAAAAATGTGCATTTGAGCGGTGGCGTTGGCATCGGCGGCGTACTCGAACCTGTGCAGGCGACTCCGACGATTATTGAGGATGATTGTTTTATCGGTTCTCGGTGCATTATTGTAGAGGGGGTTCGGGTCGAAAAAGAAGTGGTTTTGGGGGCAAATGTGGTCTTGACGCAATCGACGCATATTATTGATGTGACTGGAAATCAACCTGTTACGTATCGTGGGCGGGTGCCTGCGGGTTCGGTGGTGATACCGGGTAGTTATGCGAAAAAGTTTCCAGCAGGGGAATATCAAGTGTCGTGTGCGTTGATTATCGGCAAACGAAAGCCGTCAACGGATAAAAAAGTGTCTTTGAATGATGCTTTGCGCGATTTTGGCGTGTCTGTTTAAAACAAATTGTGCGTTTAATTTTGTACACTGCTTTTTTTTTGTAAAAATTGGTGTAATTTGTGGGGCAATTACGGTACAATGGATGTACGGATGGAACGGATTTCACGGATTGGTACGGATTTTTTCTTGTCCTTCCGTAGGAAACTCAGATTCCTACGGAAGGACAAGAAAAAATCCGTACATCTATTATATCATAATTTTTTAAACTATTTAAAAGGATTGCTCCATTTTTCTTCCGTCGCAACACTATTATCGGTCAATGTTTTCAAAAAAGCGACCAAAGCAGCTTTTTGCGCCGTCGTGAAATTCATCCGAATCGGATTTCCGTTCGCATCTTTGAGGGCATTGGACAAGGTCGGATGATTTTTAATGCCACTATTATAATGTTCGACCACTTCTTCCAACGTTTTGAACCGTCCGTCGTGCATATACGGCGGGGTCAAAGCGATATTCCTCAAAGTGGATGTTTTAAACCTGCCTTTGAAAAGTGCATTTTGTGGAAAGGTTTCGCCCGCGCCTAAGTCGGTGGTAGAGGCAGCGTCGATACCATTATTTGCGGGACCCGGATTATCGCTGACAAAAGCCTCCGTCGTGTGGCAACCAAAACACGCGCCGCCGCCTTGCACAAGGGGTTGCAGGAAAAGTTGCTTGCCCGTATTTTCTTCGGCGGTAAAGTTCGGAAAAGGCGCGCCCGGTGCATTTACTTGCGCTCTACCCAAATCATATTTGGCATTGGTGCTAACAATGCTTCTTACAAATTGTGCTAAGGCTTTAGAAATCCTATCACTGGTCACGGTTTTATCGCCAAATGCTTTGGTGAATAAATCGGGATAATAGGTTTGTGCATTCACGCGCTCCACTACGCCAGTCAAAGTCATGCCCATTTCGACGGCATCTTGGAAGGGCATCAACACTTGGTCTTCCAAAGTGGCGGCTCTTTCATCCCAAAAAAAGCGTCCGCGTTGGTAATATCGAGCATTTATCAACGTCATAGAGTGTCGCCGCGTGTTGCCCCCTGCGAAACCTTTGCTCAAAGTCGCGGTATCGGCAAAACCTTTGCTCTGCAAATGGCAAGATGCACAAGCAATCGTGCGATTGGAACTCAGATTTTTGTCGTAAAATAAGACTCGACCGAGTGTCGCACCATCATTCGTGACTGGATTGGATGCCGTTACATTATCAATTCCGTTAATGGAAGTCGGTTTTCCACCGCCTGCGTCCGTCGTAAAATAAGTAGGCAAGTTCAGATTTGAATAGTTGAAAGCCGTTGTAGGCAAGTTTAACGGGCTGATAACGGGCGTTACAGGCGTATCCGTGCCTTTGTCACAGGCAGCTAACCACAAAAAGAGACTGCCTAAGGCAAAAATAATCGTTTTTTTCATCTAAATCGTTTAGATATAGAGACAATTTTTTCCACAGAAAGTTTAAAATTAGTTAATTTAGGAATTTCGGACTTCTTTTGTCTCGCAATTTATACGAAAGTCTATAAATGCGTAAAATCCGCGTTCACTGCATCCTGCGAAAATAATAAATCGCTCTCCATTGTGAATAACACAGCGTTTTGTATTAGCTTTGCGTTTCCGAAACGAAATTGCCTTTGGAATTAGGATTAAATGGGATTTTTTTGGGATTAAATGGGATTGATTTTTGGGATTTTTTAGGATTTTG
>JBDKKX010000425.1:0-5189 GCA_039795795.1 Bacteroidota bacterium
GATGAAGCACCGACCGCAGGATTCATCACGATTTTCAGATAACAATTTCCAGTATGCACAAAAAGACGTGTTCAGCAAAATGAAAATTTATATTTTAAACCAGTTATTAAAAATTACCGATTAGCTTCCAACAACGAATCTTAACTTATTGTAATACGGAATGATGTTAATGATGAATGATGTTAATGATAAATGATGAATGATGAATGATGAATGATGAATGATGAATGATAAATGATGAATAATGAATGATGAATCTTATAATAGATTTATCATTTATCATTTATCATTCATCATTTATCATTCATCATTTATCATTCATCATTCATCATTCATCATTCATCATTAACATCATTCATCATTAACATCATTCCGTATTCAAACAAATCTTACAATCAATGAAAAAAATAATAGCTTTATGCAGCATGCTCATCCACGGATTCATCGCCCAAGCCCAACAAGAAGCTCAATTTACCCAATTTATGTATAATAAATTAGCCGTAAATCCAGCATTCGCGGCGGCAAGGCGCACCGCTTCCGTAACAGGCATCTATCGCAATCAATGGATGGGTTTTAAAGGCAGACCTGTAACCCAAGTGCTTTCGTTTGACGCGCCATTTTTGTCCAATAGAGGCGGGATTGGCGTGACCGTTTCCAATCAGAAAGCAGGCGTAATGGGCATGACAACGGGTTCATTAGCATACAGTTATGATATTTTCAATACAAAAAGTACCAGTTTGCGCATCGGGTTGATGGGCGCGATGCGGCGTTACGCCGTCGATTTGAGTGACCCCACTTTGTATGTGCGCGACGGCGGCGACCAAGCGTTACAACTGAATAGCATTCAAACCGTGATGGCGGGCAATATTGGTGCGGGATTGTATTTTGATTATAAAGATTTTTACGTCGGGCTATCTGCGCCGTATTTGTATCGGAATTTTTTAGCAACCGAAGCCAATGTTGCGCCTCCTGACCAAATGGCACGAGAACAAAGTCATTTTTACGCGATGGCAGGGGGCTTGTTCAAAATGTCGCAAATGTGGCATTTCAAACCTGCTGTGATGTTTAAATACGTTAAAAATGCGCCTTGGAGCATGGATGTGAATGCTTCTGTGATGTACAATTATCGTTTTACGGGCGGCGTTTCGTATCGAATTGGGGAATCGGGTTTAGGCGATTCGATAGACGCACTGGCTTTTTTTCAAGCAACGCCTCAATTTGGTTTTGGATTGGGGTATGATTACAGTGTTTCGCAGTTGCAAAAGTACAACAAAGGTGGGGCAGAATTACTGATGCGTTACGATTTTGGTAACAATCGAAATGGGGGCGATTTAAGTAACCCGCGTTTTTTCTTTTAGCATGATAAGAGCGAATTGGAACGCGGAGGACGCGGATTTTACAGATTTGCACGGATTTTTCTTGTCCTTTTTTTCTTGTCCTTCCGTAGGAAACTCAGATTCCTACGGAAGGACAAGAAAAATCCGTACAAACTCCGTGAAATCCGTTGAATCCGTACATCCATCGTATCATCATTTTCTAAAGCAGTAAATGCAGGTTTCATCCCACAAAAACGGATCTTACAAGCAGTAACCAATTTTTTAAGTTTTAATTCAACAATGAACATGAAAAAATTTCAAAAAGCGATTTTGTTCAGTTTAAGCTGCTTGCAAATGGCACAGGCGCAAGAGGCAACGACCACACAACACCCCGTTTTCATCACGAATGAGACGATTATTAACACCAATCAATTGGAATTTAGTCCTTCTTTTTACGAGGACGGGATTGTATTCGTATCCAGTAACGCGGTGAAAGGGAAAGAAAAGGTTTTTGATGGCAAAATCGGACGTAAAACCATGTCTATTTTCGTTGCGGTCCGCGACACGAGTGGTAAATTATCGAAACCCAAACCTTTTGCGAATGAATTAGTCAGTATGCTGCATGAAGGTCCGTTAACTTTTGACAAAACAGGGGATAATATTTATTTTACGCGGAATAACAATGATGGTAGTCACGCCAGTTACACGAAAGGCAAAGCGCGTTTGAAAATCTACACTTCTGAAATCAAGGCATCGAAATGGGGCGAACCGACAGAATTGCCCTTCAATGAGAATGAAAGTGATGCGTGTCATCCGACGATTTCGGCAGATGGGGATAAAATCTTTTTTGCGTCGAATCGAGCTGGCGGTTATGGCGGCATGGATTTATACGTTTGCGAAAAGGGACCCGATGGAAAATGGGGTAAACCCGTCAATTTGGGACCGAAAATCAATACGGCTAAAAATGAAGTTTTTCCCTTCATTCATCCCGATGGAACGTTGTTTTTTTCGTCCGACGGCTTGATTGGTGCAGGCGGTTTGGACTTATTTTTCACGCAGCCGACTAAAAAAGCAGGTTTTCAAGCTCCGAAAAATTTAGGGCGTACTTTCAATACGGATAAAGATGATTTTGGATTAATCGTGGATTTAGACCGAAAAAATGGTTATTTTTCTTCCAATCGTTCGGGCGGTGTCGGCGAAGATGACATTTACAACTTCCATGCACCCGAAGCTTTGATAGATGAAGACGAGGAAATTTGCGAAGAGTTCGCGCCCATGACCAAAAAAGGCAGTTTATTGAACGTGCATGTCATCGACAAAACGACCTTGACGGAAATCGAATCCGCACAAGTTTGTTATACGAATATCAATGAAATGACCGTCGGTCAATTGTTAGCAAGCGTCGAAGGCAAACCCAGCGAGATGGTGACGGATGGCATTATCAACCCGAACGCTTTTGAAAAAAATGGCAAGATAGAAATTAGCAATGAACAAGGTTTAGTTCAACTGCGCTTACCGAAAGGAGGCTATATTTTCAACGTTAAAAAAACAGGTTATAAATCTAAACAATTAAATATCAACGATTTAGAAAAACGGCACAATATTATCGTGTATTTGGATCGGATGGATGGCATGGTTGCCTTAATTGGCAACATTGTTGGAAAAGATGGCATTGCAGTACAAGGGGCGAGCGTCAATCTAACAAATATGAATTCTGGGGAATCCGCGATGTTGTATTCGGATTATCGAGGCAATTTCAGTGGTTATTTGAAATGCAATGAATCGTATAAGGTCAATGCCGTTAGTGGCACGAAGACTTCGACGACTGAAATGGTTTCTACGGTTAACACCTCTTGCGATAAGCCTAAAAATGTCACTTTAACGATTGCGGATGTCGATGGGATGATAGCAGGTTCTATAAATGAAAATAGTAATCTGAAGAACAAAACGACGATTTCAGCAGGAACGGTTTTGCAATTGCGGCGGATTTATTACAACTATAATGATGCAACGATTCGTCCAGATGCGCGCCCAGATTTGGATAATTTGATAACGTTATTGAGAAAATATCCAGATATGGAAATTGAATTGGGTTCGCATACGGATAGTCGCGGCAGGAGCGAATACAACAAAGAACTTTCGCAACGGCGGGCGGATAATGCGGTACAATACTTGATTTTGGGTGGCATTGAGCCTGAACGGGTAACTGCAATTGGTTTTGGAGAGACTGTTTTATTGAATCGCTGTAAAGATGGTGCGCGCTGTATCGAAGCAGAACATCAAAAAAATCGGCGGACAGAAGTGAAAATCGTTAAAAGCGGCAGTGCGACGGGCATTAAAATCGAAGATGCGATGAATTTGCCTGCTGCTTTGAGAAGATAAGAGCCCTGAAAAGAGGCATAGTTTTGTGTTAAGTTAGTGACGGCGGCTTTACTCGGAATAGAGATAAGGCTGCTGTTTTTTTTTAACACATAGGAGCATTTTTTTTAACACATAGGGACATAGGACACATAGTGTGTTGAAAATCAACATACTATGTGTCCTATGTCCCTATGTGTTAAAAAAAAAACGATGTGTCCTATGTCCCTATGTGTTAAAAAAAAACATAATTTTGCGCCATGAAACAAGCTTCTTTATTCGTAATTTTCCTAACCGTCTTCATAGACCTCATAGGATTTGGATTAGTCATGCCCATTTTACCCGTCTATATCAAAAATATGGGCGCGACGAACATCGAAATCGGCATGATTACGGCATTGTATGCCATTATGAATTTCATATTCACGCCCTTACTGGGCAGTTACAGCGACCGATTTGGGCGCAGACCCATCCTATTAACCACCATTTTCCTCAATGTAATTGCTTTTTTCGTTTTTGGATTAGCCAATTCACTCCCGTTGTTAATTATTTCTCGGCTTTTTTCAGGGATTGGTTCTGCCAACATCTCGGCGGCACAAGCCTATATTTCCGATATTTCGACTCCCGAAAATCGAGCAAAATCAATGGGCATAATAGGAGTGGCTTTTGGATTAGGCTTTGTTTTGGGACCCTTATTTGGCGCGCTGCTCAATCAGGCTTATGGCATTCATTCCGTTGGGTTTGCAGCGTCCGCGCTTTGCCTTATCAACTTTGTGTGGGCATATTATTCCTTGCCCGAATCGTTGAAAACCAAGAATGCTGCTGCGGAGATACAATTCATTCCGATTCGAGATTACAGAAATGCCTTGAATCGATCCATTATTCGAGAGCTTTTTTTAGTGAATTTTGTCTATATCGCTGCCTTTATTATGATGCAAACGTATTCATCCTTGCTTTGGAAAGAGCATTATGGCTTGGACGAACACCAAATCTTGTATATATTTGCCTTTATCGGTGTGACGACCGCCTTCGTACAAGGCGGTTTAATAGGCATTATGGTTAAAAAATTTGGAGAGCAACGCTTGTTATATTATGGTTGCGGCTTTATGATGCTTGGATTAGGAATCCTGCCCTTGATGCCGAAATACTTATTTGTGCAGGGCGTTTTGTTATCTATTTCGTGCATTGCTTTGGGTTCGGGCTGCCTTACGCCGAGTTTGACCTCTTTGCTTTCCCAACATACGGAATTGCATGAACAGGGTAGAATCATGGGATTAGCTCAATCTTTTGCGTCTTTAGCGCGGGTGATTGGTCCCTTTTTGGGTGGAATTCTGTATAATTTGGCATTTTGGATGCCTTTTGTAGGCGGTGCGGGGATGATGATTGGGTGCATTTATTTGGTGAACCAAGTGATTGTTCAAATTCAGAAAAAATAACTGGAATGGGCTTGGAATTAGGATTAAATCGGATTTTTTTTGGGATTAAATGGGATTGATTTTTAGGATTTTTAGGATT
>JBDKKX010000426.1:0-5172 GCA_039795795.1 Bacteroidota bacterium
GTTTATACACTCAATTCGCTTTGTATCGAAATGGATAATCGCTACAATTTGCTGAAAGACGCAGGTGTACGAAATATCAAAGAATACAATGTTAAGTTTGTTCAAAGAAGGTTAAATCCAGAAAAAGGACACCGTTATTTACCGTACATTGTGTTGGTCATTGATGAACTTGCTGATTTGATGATGACAGCTGGAAAAGAAGTCGAACAACCAATTGCTCGTTTGGCTCAATTGGCCCGTGCTATCGGAATTCACTTGATTGTTGCAACACAACGGCCATCCGTCAATGTCATTACGGGTTTGATTAAAGCAAACTTCCCTGCTCGTTTGTCGTTTAAAGTTACATCTAAAATTGATTCTCGAACAATTTTGGATACGGGAGGCTCAGAGCAGTTGGTTGGAAACGGTGATATGTTGCTTTCTATGGGTTCGGACATGGTTCGTTTGCAATGTCCATTCGTTGATACACCAGAAGTTGAAGAAATCTGTGATTTTATTGGCAGCCAAAAAGCATACGAATCTGCCTATTTATTACCAGAGTTTTATGGCGATGAAGAAGGCGAAACGCCTGATTTTGATGCTTCAGAATTGGATGCAATGTTTGATGATGCCGCTCGACTGTTGGTCTCTCATCAGCAAGGTAGTACTTCGCTCATTCAACGAAAAATGAAATTAGGATACAACCGTGCGGGACGTATAATTGACCAACTTGAAGGAGCGGGCATTGTTGGCCCTTTTGAAGGCAGCAAAGCACGAGAGGTTTTAGTAAAAGATATGGAACATTTAGAGGAAATTTTGAGAAAGTTGCGTTAAAAACAACCTTTTGAATTATTTTTGCGTCTAAATTGTTTAATAGTACTAGCATTTATAGTATATTTTAATCCTTTTAGTAAAAATCTCGTCTAATAGTAAAATATAAAATTTACCTTTTAAAGAAATGAAAAAAATACTGGTTTTATCTGCCCAATTATTACTATTTAGTAATTTGGTCATGGCTCAAAAAGACAAAAAAGCAACTGCGATTTTGGATGAAATGAGCAAAAAATACCAAACAATGAAGTCGTTTAGTGCTGCTTTTACCTACGGAGTTGAAGGTTCTAACGCAAAACTTACTGAATCTTACAAAGGTGATGTAACTGTAAAAGGTGCAAAATTCCGCTTAAAAATGTTAGGGCAAGAAGTTTTTACGAACGGTAAAGAACTTTATAGCTATACAAAAGAAACAAACGAATGTCAAGTAACCGACTTCAATCCATCAGAAATGGATGCCCTTTCGCCAACTAAAATTTATACCATTTACAAAAAAGGGTACAAATATGTTTTCTTGGAAGAAATAAAAGAAGGAAGTCAATTATACGAAGTTGTTGAGCTTTCTCCAGAAGATAAATCAAGTAAAGTTGCCAAAGTTCAAATCAAAGTTGACAAAAAAGATAAATCAGTAAAATCTTGGAAAGTTTGGGATAAAAATGGCAAACGTACTGTTTTTCGTGTTGACAAATTTATGCCAAATGCCCCTGCTGATGACAAAATATTTACTTTCGATAAGAAAAAATATCCAGGTGTTGAGGTTGTTGATTTAAGATAAATACGCTTAGTTTATATTTATAAAAAAGGTCTTGAAAATTAAGTTCAAGACCTTTTTTACTTTAATAATAAAATAGTCCCCAAATTTGAGGACTATTTGTTTTCTAAATTAGGTTACGAATATAAATATCATTCACTAGATAAATCTCGGCTACTTTTTTTATAAGTACGGAAATTTGTATTATTAGGTTTCAATGTTGTTTATTTTTTTAAATATTAATTAATCGTTTTCACACTTGATTTATGCTCATACTACTTTTTTTTTCATGGCTATTTTATGGAGCTATTCATAGCTTGATGGCGAGCAATTATTTTAAAAATTTTGTGGCAGAAAAAATGGGTAAATATGTACGATTTTACCGATTATTTTATAATGTAATCGCTTTTGTTTTACTAATTCCAGTTTTAGCATTACAGTTTTCTACAGAAAAAAATACTCTTTGGCAAGTATCTGATTATGAAGCTATTATCGGAAAATTTATTTCAGTTTTAGGTACAATTTTTATAGCAATTGCTCTACAAGGTTACGATTTAGGCGAATTTAGCGGCATACATTTCAAGAAACATGATGAAATTCCCGCATTCAAAACTGATGGATTATTGCAGTATATGCGACACCCTATTTACTTCGGGATTTTGCTATTATTCTGGGGACTATTTGTAGCTGATGCCTCCACCAAAAGTCTTTTAGGAGCAATTGCGGTCACGATTTATTTGTTGATTGGGGTTTATTTTGAAGAAAAAAAATTGGTTTTAGTATTTGGGGAGAAATACAAAGCATATCAGAAAAATGTGCCGATGCTTATTCCTTTTTTGAGATTTTAGACGGGAGTTCTTTCCAAAAACTCCACTAAGAACAATTTCCCACAATTTATGCAACGTTCTTCATCTTGATTGCATCTAATGAACAAACGTAAACTTTAAAATTATGAAAAAACTATTCATTTTATTGGCTTTTATCACAACAGCAAGCTTTGCACAAGAGTTTAAAAGAAGCTATAATCTAAGCGATTTTGATAAATTAGATTTAGGCAGCTCTTTTATTATTACGGTCACACAAGGAAATATTTATAAAATTGACGTTCGTGGACGAGAAAAAGATGTAAAAGAAATTATCGCAAAGGTTTCAAACAACACCTTAGACCTTCACTATCCATCAAATTGGAGTGGCTGGAAAAACCATAAAGAAGTATATATCAGCATCACAATGCCTAAACTTGCTGGAGCGGAGTTTTCTGGAGCTTCAAAAGCCACTGTTTCTGGTTTTAATAGCGATAAACTCGCTATTGATATTTCGGGGGCGTCAAGTGCAACTTTCAATGTAGATGCCAAAAACTTATCTTTAGATTGTTCAGGAGCATCGAGTCTAAAAATTGTTGGTAACGGTCAAATCATTAATGCCGAAGTTTCGGGTTCATCAAACATCAATGCTTTTGAGTTTAAAGTAGCCAATGCAAATATTGATGCTTCGGGAGCGAGTGATGCAAAAATGTATGTAACCAGTAAAATTATTGCCGAAGCAAGCGGTGCAAGTAGCGTTCGTTACAAAGGTGGAGCTTCCGTGAAATCAAATACATCGGGAGCGGGTTCTGTAAAATCAATTAATTAAATTATATATTCATTAAAAAGAGGCGTCATATTTTGATAATATGACGCCTCTTTTGTGAGTTATTCAAAATAATTTACCAATGCATCGGGTGGCGATTTTTTAGCATTTACATCTTCAATTAATTGATTGATTTTAGGCAATTCAGATTCTGGCAAAAAGTGCTTATAAAAGCTAAATATTGAACTATGAACTTCCGTTGTATTATTTTTTTCAGCGGCAATTTTTAGCCAAACCAAAAATGTCTCCCGTTTAAACTTCGATTTATCTGTTGTGTTCGAGAGAAAAAACATCAACGATTCTTCATCACTATTATTCTTAAAAACATTCCAAATAAACTGTAGATTCTCAACAATAAACTCCACAGGTAAGTGATAGATAATTGCCTTAGCATTTGCTTTATCTCCCTTTAATGAAAGTCCATAAGCTTTGTAAAGTAAGGCTAAATTATAGCTTTTATCTAGTTGATAAATTTCGTCAAATAACTTAATCGCTTTATCGAAATCTTTAGATTCTAAGTAAAAAATTGCCAAATCCATCAGATTTACTTGTCTTTTTGGAGCAATTGTTTGCAGTAAAAGATAGGTTTTTATTGCTTCTTGACTTTTACCTGCATATTGTTGAATAAAACCTAATTGAGACAACAAAATTGGATGGTTCGGGTATTTTTCTAATAATTCCTTTAAAGCTTTTTCGGATGAATCGTAATAATCCAGTTTGGTTACATCATCAAAATCGCCTGATTTTACTCGGTCTTTCTGCAAAGCAAAATCTAATCCAACATCATATTTTCCAATCCAAGCATCCTGATAAGCTTGTTTATATGCTGTCATTAATTGTAAAACTTCCGTGCTTTTTGAAGCTGCCGTCCATTGTTTATTGGTTTTAAAAGTTCGATAAACAACGTTATAACACACAAATGACATTATCAAAGCGAAAAAAACTAGCCAAATTGACTTGATTTTCTTAATATTTATTCGCTTAGTAGTTGATTTTTGTTGAATATAGGCCATCAAAAAAAACAAAATCAACAAACTCACATAAGAGTCAAAAACCGTTAGGTTAAAGACTAAATATGATACTAAATAGCCAGTAATTAGGCTTTTCTGAGTAATTCCGATGTTGGTATCTTTTTCCCACAACAAGTAAAGCATACTTGCAATGACAAATAAATACGTCAAAAGGCCTAAAAAACCGCCTTCAATATATTTATCAAAAACAAAATTATGAACTCTGTCGTACCAAAATCCATTATCGTACATTGTTGGTGAATAATATTTTGCAAAATAATAGATATACGATTCTTTTCCCCAACCAATTATTGGTCGGTCGGGCAGCCCTGAAAGCGTCATTTCCCAAAGTTCTTTTCGGGCAGAAATACTATTATCTAAAACCGATAAATTGGTAATTCTTGCCAAAGCAGAATCTGATTGAACCCATTCACTATTACGATTGAAGTAAAGTATTGCAATAATACTGGCAATGAAAACTATTCCTGTCAAAGCATATTTTCGTAGATTTTGCTTCAAAAAACCAATCAATAAGGTCGCAACTATTAGTCCGAATACGAGAGAAATAACTGCCGAACGACTCTTTGTGTAAACGATAACATATAATAGTAAAGCAAAAACAATAATGCAGATAAACGAATATAAAAATGTCAGAAATTTACTGCGAAGATTATTGGTTTTTATGATATTGATGAAAACATTAATTAACAAAAAAATATGAAAAATAAGATAAATCGCCACATAAAGTGGATTAGATAATGTTGATTGAATTCTTCCATCATCAGAATGCTCACTTTCAACCATGCCAAAAATTGTTACACCTAGAGCCACAAAGCAAGACATAATCAGAATGATTTTCCATTGATTATCAGACAATTTGACACTTCCTACCACCCAAAAAAACGCAATAAAATGTAGGGCGTTGATAGTACCATCCATTCTTTCAAAACTTGATAAAAAGCTTCCTGTTTG
>JBDKKX010000427.1:0-5149 GCA_039795795.1 Bacteroidota bacterium
GAGACGCGCAAAAATAGTGATTTTGCAGGTTTAAATCCTGGTTCGGGTTTTAGTTCTTACGTTTTTGGGAAACAAAATAGTTTTTTCACCGTGCGCGGCGGTGTGGGCGTTAAAAGGTATTATTCCGAAAAAGCAGCTAAAAATGGGGTAGCGATTGGTTTGACGTACGGTGGCGGGGTGAATTTAGGTTTGTTGAAACCTTATTATTTGGAAGTGAGTGCGGGGCGAGATGCGAGCATCATTCAACTTAAATATTCGCCTGCTTCGGAACGGGAATTTTTAGACCAGAATCCATTTCGACCTGTTCGGGGTAGTGCGGGTTTGATAAAAGGGTTGGAGGAAACGAAGGTTTTGCCTGGAATTTATGGGCGAGCGGGCGTACATGTGGATTGGGGCGCGTTTGACGAGTATTTGAAAGCCGTAGAAGCAGGCATTATGCTGGACATTTTTCCTAAAAAAGTGCCTATTATGGTCAATGAAGAAAATCGTCCCTTTTTTTTGAATTTTTATGTTTCGGTTCAGTTGGGTAAACGAAAATAGGCTGGAATTTGGATTAAATGGGATTTTTTTGGGATTAAATAGGATTGATTTTTTAGGATTCATCGGATTTTTAACTTCTCAATTTGTTTCGGTTCAGTTGGGTAAACGAAAATAGGCTGGAATTTGGATTAAATGGGATTTTTTTGGATTAAATAGGATTGATTTTTTAGGATTCATTGGATTTTTAGCCTTTCAATCCAATGAATCCTAAAAAATCAATCCTATTTAATCCAAAAAAATCCCATTTAATCCAAATTCCAACGTACCACATAAAAAAAATATTAAAACCCAAAAAGGCACAAAAGGCATCAAAACTTTTTGTGCCTTTTTAAGTTCTAATGACATTATTTTGTCATTTAGTAACTGAATCCATTTAATGATATTATAAAATCAAATTATATGATACAGTCTATTCCTTACCAACCGAAACATAAAATTCGGTTAGTCACTGCCGCATCTTTATTCGACGGTCACGACGTAGCGATTAACATCATGCGCCGCATCTTGCAAGCGTCGGGCGCGGAAATTATCCACTTAGGTCACAATCGAAGCGTTGCTGAAATCGTTAGAACGGCGATTCAAGAAGATGTGCAAGGCATTGCTTTGACTTCGTATCAAGGTGGACATATTGAATTTTTCAAATACGCGTATGACCTTTTAAAACAGCAAAATGCGAGTCATATCCAAATTTTTGGAGGCGGCGGTGGCACGATTTTGCCAGAAGAAATCGCCGAATTACAGGCTTACGGGATTGCACGAATTTACGCGCCTGATGACGGGCGGCGCATGGGTTTGCAAGGAATGATAAATGATCTATTAGAAAAATGTGATTTCCCTTGTGGGCAAAATGTCGAAAACGAATGGGTTACGCTGAACGAAGCACCCCATGCTAAAAGCATTGCTCGATTGATTTCCGCCGTTGAAAATTATCCCGAACAGCAGCAAAGCGCGTTGGAATCGTTGCAAAAGCAAAATTTATCTAAAAAAATTCCAGTTATCGGCATTACGGGAACAGGCGGTTCGGGCAAATCCAGTTTGACAGACGAATTAATTCGTCGTTTTTTGCGCGATTTTCCAAATAAAAAATTGGCAGTGGTCTCTGTTGACCCTTCCAAACGAAGAACAGGCGGTGCTCTGCTCGGAGACCGAATTCGGATGAATGCGATTGATAATGAACGCGTCTATATGCGTTCGCTGGCGACGCGACAATCGAATTTAGCATTGTCCAAGCACGTTCGTTCGGCGGTCGATATTTTGAAAGGGGCAAATTTTGATTTGATTTTATTGGAAACCTCTGGAATTGGACAGTCGGATACTGAAATTGTTGACCATAGTGATATTTCGTTATATGTAATGACTCCTGAATATGGGGCTGCAACGCAATTGGAAAAAATAGATATGTTGGATTACGCAGATGTGATTGCATTAAATAAATTTGATAAACGAGGTGCCTTAGACGCGCTTCGAGATGTGCAAAAACAGTATCAGCGCAATCATCAACAATGGCATGAGCCGTTAGAGCAAATGCCAGTGGTTGGAACGATGGCTTCTCGGTTTAATGACTTGGGAATGAATCAGTTATATCGTTTGTTGATTCAAAAAACCATTGAAAAAACGGGCATTTCGTGGGTTTCTAATTTTGAAAACGCGCCTGTTTCGGGAGAAAAAGTTGAAATTATTCCACCGTCGCGGAATCGTTATTTATCCGAAATTACGGCAGTTTGTCGGGATTATGACCGTCAAGCCAAGTCGCAAGCGGTGATTGCAAGTGAATGGTATAGTTTGAATAAAACGATACAAATCCTTAAAAATCAATGGATTACCAATGCGTCGGCAATAAGTACAGCCGCTTCAACTGCGTATTTGACCCCTGCGTTTACCCCCAATGGAAATAATGGTCTCCATGCAACGCCCTCGAATGGGATTGAAAAGACGATTGCAGATTTGGAAAAAGTCGCTCACAAGATTGCTTTGAAATTGACGGGTGAAAATCGCCAAACCATCGAAGATTGGGCTGCAAAACAAGCTGCTTACAAGGCAGATACGTTTGTATATAAAGTTCGGGGAAAGGATATTAAAGTCAATATTTTCAAAAAAACGTTGTCGGGGTTGAAAATTCCACGGATTTCATTGCCTAAATATCAAGATTGGGGCGATATTTTGACCTGGAGTTTGCGCGAAAATGTTCCGGGCGCGTTTCCATATACGGCGGGTGCTTTTCCATTCAAGCGAGAAGGCGAAGACCCAACTCGGATGTTTGCTGGCGAAGGAGAACCCGAACGAACCAATCGTCGGTTTCACTACGTTTCGGAAGGGATGCCTGCCAAACGGCTTTCGACCGCTTTCGATTCGGTGACTTTATATGGTGAAAATCCAGATGAACGACCAGATATTTATGGGAAAATTGGGAATTCAGGCGTGAGTTGTTGCAGTTTGGACGATGCGAAGAAGTTGTATTCTGGTTTTGACTTATGTGACCCGAAAACGTCGGTTTCCATGACCATCAATGGTCCCGCCGCGACGATTGCAGCTTTTTTTATGAATGCCGCCATTGACCAGCAGTGCGAAAAATACATCCTTGAAAATAAGTTAGAACATTTAATACAGGATAAAATTCAGGAGCTATATCTTTCAAAAAAAATTACCCCGCCTCAATATCGCGGAGATTTGCCCCAGGGCAATGATAGATTAGGATTGCGTTTATTGGGTTTAACGGGAGACCAAATTTTACCTTCTGATATTTACAATGCCTTGAAAATCAAAGCATTATCCTCCGTACGCGGAACGGTTCAAGCAGACATTTTGAAGGAAGACCAAGCCCAAAATACTTGTATCTTTTCAACCGAATTTTCTTTGAAATTGATGGGCGATATGCAGGCATATTTTATTGAGAATAAGGTTCGGAATTTTTATTCGGTTTCGATTTCTGGGTATCACATTGCGGAAGCGGGTGCGAATCCGATTTCTCAATTGGCATTTACGTTGTCGAATGGGTTTACATTTGTGGAATATTACGTGTCGAGAGGCATGAATGTGGATGATTTCGCGCCGAATTTGTCCTTTTTCTTTTCCAATGGGCTGGATCCCGAATATTCCGTGATTGGTCGAGTGGCACGACGGATATGGGCAAAAGCTATGAAATTTAAATATAATGCGAATGAGCGTTCTCAACAATTGAAATATCATATTCAAACATCGGGTCGTTCGTTACACGCACAAGAAATTTCGTTCAACGATATTCGCACGACTTTACAAGCGTTATATGCGATTTATGATAATTGTAACTCCTTGCATACCAATGCTTATGATGAAGCGATTACGACTCCGACGGAAGAAAGTGTTCGTCGAGCGATGGCGATTCAATTGATTATAAACCATGAATCGGGTTTAGCCAAAAACGAAAATCCATTACAAGGTTCGTTCATTATTGAGGAATTAACGGATTTAGTGGAAGAAGCGGTTTTATTAGAATTTGACCGCATTACGGAACGCGGCGGTGTACTTGGCGCGATGGAAACGATGTATCAGCGCGGGAAAATTCAAGAAGAAAGTTTGTATTACGAAACGTTGAAACATACGGGCGAATTGCCAATTATTGGCGTGAATACTTTTTTGGATGCGAATGGTTCGCCGACGAGCATGCCGCGCAGCGTGATTCGCTCTGAAACCTCGGAAAAAGAAGCGCAAATTGCTAATTTACGGGCTTTACAGGCGCGAAATCCTATCCTTGCCACTCAAAAATTGAAAGATTTGCAACAAATCGCGCTGCAAAATGGAAATTTATTTGAAGCATTGATGGAAACGGTGAAATATTGCTCTTTGGGCGAAATAACAAATGCCTTGTATGAGGTGGGTGGACAATATCGGCGCAATATGTAAAATGACTTCATACATAATGGACTTAAAATAACGGGAGTTCGAGGATAAGAAATGGATTTATAATAATTTAGGATCGTTTTCTCGCAGATTGCTTGGGTTTAGGTTCCGCTTTTGGATACATTGGGATACGAATGGATGTACAGATTTCACGGATTTCACCGATGGGTACGGATTTTTTCTTGTCCTTCCGTAGGAAACTTAGTTTCCTACGGAAGGACAAGAAAAAATCCGTACCCATCGGTGAAATCCGTGAAATCTGTACATCCATCCTATCCTAATTTCCTAAAATAGAAATTGCTGCAAAATTACCTTTTTTTCAAGTTTGAAAAGCGTATAAAAGTAATTCGGCATCCGCTTGTTGAATTGCTTTTTCAAATTGAAATCCTAATTTTTCTAATAGTTGAATGGAACGAAGATTGTCTTTAAGGGTCGTTGCCAAGATTTGTGGAGGTGCCTTTTCTTTTTTGATTTCATTTAAAATAGCAAAAGTGGCTTCGTGTGCGTACCCATTTTTGCCAAATTGGGGCAAAAACGCAAACCCAATATCGGGATATTCCAAATAATCGCGTTTTATAAACGTAACGATACCAATCGGTATGCTACTTTCGTTTAAACGAACGACCCAATAGTGAATATTGGGATTATCCATCATTTTTTGAATGTACGTTTTCGTCTCTTCCAGTGTGGTGACATTTCGATTGCCAATAAATTGCAGCCATCCTTGCGTATT
>JBDKKX010000428.1:0-5143 GCA_039795795.1 Bacteroidota bacterium
TTCTAAATTAAAAAATGCACCTATTTTTTGCCACGAATTACACGAATTTTCACTAAAAAAATTTGAGAAAATTCGTGTAATTCGTGGCAAAAAATTCGCTATAACTAACTTTACAATATGTCTCAATTAGCTTGGTTAGTTCCCTTATTCCCGTTATTGGGTTTTGCAATCATAGGTTTGGCAAATCGGAATTTGTCCAAATCCGTGACAAGTTTCATTGGAAGCGGGAGCATTTTGGCAAGTTTTGTCGTTTCGCTCTTGATTTTTTTTGAAAAAGTCAGTCAACCGACTCCAACCACCGTTTATTTATTTGATTGGATAACGGTTGGCAAGTTCTCTGCCAAATTTTCTTTTTTAATAGACCCGCTTTCTACTATTTTTTTATTAGTGATTACGGGCGTAGGATTCCTAATCCATTTATATTCAACGAGTTACATGCACGACGATGACGGTTTTCGCCGTTTCTTCGCCTATTTGAATTTATTTGTTTTCTTCATGTTACTCTTAGTATTGGGCGACAATTTTTTAGTCCTGTTTGTGGGTTGGGAAGGCGTAGGCTTATGTTCGTATTTGTTAATCGGCTATTGGTTTTCCAACACCGATTATAATAATGCTGCAAAAAAAGCATTCATTATGAACAGAATTGGAGATTTAGGTTTCTTAATCGGCATATTCTTAATATATAAAGAATTGGGTAGCATTGATTACCAAACGGTTTTCAATATAACAAGCCTTTCCAAAGTATCTCCTTCGGCGATTACAGCAATTACCTTATGCCTTTTCGTCGGCGCGACGGGGAAATCTGCTCAAATTCCATTATTCACTTGGTTGCCAGATGCGATGGCGGGTCCGACACCTGTTTCAGCCCTCATCCATGCGGCAACGATGGTTACAGCAGGTATTTACATGATAGCACGTAGCAATATGTTATTTTCGTTAGCACCTTTGACACAAGATATAATTTTGTACGTAGGTTTAGGAACAGCATTATTAACGGCATCTATTGGTTTATTCCAGAACGATATTAAAAAAGTATTGGCATATTCGACTGTCAGTCAATTGGGATTAATGTTCGCAGCATTAGGTGTTGGAGCGTATTCCGCAGGGGTTTTCCACGTCGTGACGCATGCGTTTTTCAAAGCGTTATTATTCTTAGGCGCGGGCAGCGTGATTCACGGCATGGGCGGCGAACAAGATATTCGCAAAATGGGTGGTTTGCGCCAAGCAATGCCTATCACTTTTTGGACATTTGTTATCGGAACGGTAGCCATTTCTGGGATTCCACCGTTTGCAGGTTTCTTTTCCAAAGACCAGATTTTAGCAGAAATTTTAGCGCATAAAGGCAAAGGCATCACCGCAGTTGCAATGATTGTGTCATTAATGACCTGTTTTTACATGTTCCGACTGCTCTTTTTAACTTTTTTTGGCAATTTTAGGGGTACGAATGAGCAAAAACACCATTTACACGAATCGCCTTTAAGTATGACGATTCCATTAATGGTCTTAGCATTTTTCTCGACAGTGGGAGGATTTATCGGATTTCCGCATGGCATCGGACATGAAATGGGCATTCACCACTGGTTAGATGGCTATTTATCCCAATCTGTTGTGATAAAACCAAGCCATTTTAGCGCAGGACAAGAATGGACTTTAATCGGCGTTGCAGTAGGTTTATTAGCGGGCATCATCTTTTGGGCGATGAAAACCTATTTAACTGACGGCAAAATTCCAGTAAAAGATTCAGCGATGGAAGGTTTTCAAAAAGTGGTTTACGACAAATATTATGTAGATGAAACGTATAACAATTTGATTACCAAGCCATTAAATAATATTTCAGCAGGCATTTCTAATTTTGTAGAAACAAAAATCATTGATGGCGGCGTAAATGGCATTGGTTCAATCACGAAATGGTTGAGTAGCGGCATTCGCACGATTCAAACGGGCAATGTGGATTTATACTTTTTTGCAATGACAATTAGTGCCATGTTAATCCTGATAATCAAATTGTTTGATAAATAAGAAAAGGTGAATGATAAAGGATAAAGGATGAATGATGAATAATGAATTTTATAATTAACTGATATTAAGCTAAATATAAAATTCATCATTCATCATTCATCATTCATCATTGCTTATTCATCATTTTAATCGAAATCATTAAAATGATAACCGTACTTTTAATATTTTTTCCGTTACTCGCCGCCTTGTTCCTGTTAATGGTGCAGGGAGAAACGGCTAAACGAATGGCTTTTGGGTTTTCGTTGGCAGAATTGGCGATTTGGTTTTACACGTACATTGCGTTTAAAAACAACCCGACAGACCCTACTTTATCCATGAAAAAAGGATGGATTAATAGTGTTGGAGCTCATTTCGCTGTTTCGACAGACGGAATCAGCATTATGATGACTTTTTTAACTGCGTTATTAGTACCTTTTATTATATTATCTTCCTTCAAAGGCAAATATTCCAATTCGTTTTACGCACTCATTTTGTTGATGCAAACGGCATTAATGGGTGTTTTTACAGCGACAGACGGTTTATTATTCTACGTTTTTTGGGAATTAGCCTTGATACCGATTTGGTTTATCTGCCTCATCTGGGGCGGCGAACATCGCGGACGCATTACTTTTAAATTTTTTGTTTATACTTTAGCGGGTAGTCTTATTATGTTATTGGGTTTGTTGTACGTTTATTTTCAAACCAATGGCTCAAT
This sequence comes from Bacteroidota bacterium, assembly GCA_039795795.1. Lineage (GTDB taxonomy): Bacteria > Bacteroidota > Bacteroidia > Chitinophagales > Saprospiraceae > JAAFJT01. The sequence goes on from JBDKKX010000428.1 coordinate 2,714, forward strand.
GGGACGTACTTTTGCATGGTCTGAACTGGTTCAAGCAGGAAAAGCTCTTTCGGAAACAGAACAATGTTATGTTTTTTGGGCAATTTTCTTAGCTTTTGCGATAAAAATGCCTGTTTTTCCATTCCACACTTGGCAACCCGATACTTATGTCGTTGCGCCAACGCCTGGAACGATGTTACTTTCTGGCATCATGTTGAAAATGGGTACGTATGGATTATTGAAGTGGCTAATGCCGCTTGTGCCTGCGGGTGTTGCCTGTTGCGGCAAAACGGCAATGATTTTAAGTATTATCGGAATTATCTATGCGTCTTGTATCGCAATCGTTCAAAAAGATTTCAAAAGGTTAATCGCCTATTCCTCTATTGCACACGTTGGACTGATTGCCGCAGGGATTTTGTCTTGGAATGTGGAAGGCGTTTCAGGCGCGTTGATGCAAATGATAGCACATGGTATCAACGTCGTTGGATTATTTTTAATCGCAGAAATCCTTTTAAATCGCACCAATACGTTGAATATCAGCGAATTAGGAGGATTAAGACAAACTGCGCCGCAATTTGCATTATTATTTTTAATTATTTTATTAGGTTCAGTTGCATTGCCGTTAACGAATGGCTTCGTAGGCGAGTTCTTACTTTTGAATGGCGTTTTTAAATACAATCTTTGGTTCGCAGTAGCGGCAGGATTAACCGTTATTTTAGGAGCAGTGTATATGTTGCGCAGTTATCAAGGGTTGATGCTCGGCGAAACCAATGTGCGGACTGAAAAAGGATTCGATTTGGATTTAAATGAAAAAATAATATTGATTGGATTATCCATTTTAATTATTGGAATGGGCGTTTATCCAAAACCATTGTTAGAAATCAGTCAACCTGCCATTCAAACTTTACTTGAAACTGTTAAGTAATGATGAATGATAAATGATGAATGATAAATTATAAATTTATCATTCATCATTTATCATTTATCATTCATCATTGAATAAAAGAAATCATAGATATGAATGAATTATTGACCTTATCGAGCGTTGGCATATTAATTCTGTTAGCAGATATGTTCAATGCAAAAAAAATGGCATTTCCGATTGCCATGATAGGTTTGGCGACTTCGATAGCTTTTTCCATCAACGATTGGCATCGAACAGAGACATTATACGGCATGCTCAGAATGGACAGGTTTGCTTTAGCCTTCAACGTCATTATGTGTAGTGCGACTTTTTTATGGTGCGTCCTTTCAGAAGATTATTTTGAAGAGCGCGAAGCAGGGGCAACCGACCGTTATGCTTTGGTATTCTTCGCATTAACAGGTGGTTTATGTATGGTTTCTTATACGAATATGGTTATGTTATTCATCGGTATCGAGATACTATCCATAGCCATGTACGTTTTGGCGGGAAGCCACAAGTACAATCGAGATAGCAATGAAGCCGCATTTAAATATTTTTTAATGGGTTCTTTTGCATCGGGCTTTTTGCTTTTTGGCATCGCCTTATTATATGGTGTAACGGGTTCGTTCGACATGTTTGCCATTGCCGAAAAAGTAAAAGAAGGTTATGTCTTTGACCAAACGGCTTTATTAGTTTTGGGATTAATGATGATGACGATTGGAATGGCATTCAAATTATCCGTTGCACCATTTCATTTTTGGGCACCCGACGTATATCAAGGTTCGCCGACAATTGTTACGGCATTCATGGCAACGGTCGTTAAAATGGCAGCTTTTGGTGCTTTTTACCGATTATTGACCGCATTTGTTATGTTATACGGCAGTTGGAGCGATATTTTGACCGTCATGGTCGTTTTGACACTCTTTATTAGCAACATTTCAGCCGTTTTGCAACACAATGTGAAACGCATTTTGGCATATTCGTCGATTGCACATGCGGGTTATATGTTGATGGCGTGTCTGTCGTCGAATAGCACTGGGGATGGTTCTATTTTATATTATACGGCAGCCTATTCGTTGGCGAGCATGGCAGCGTTTATGGTTTTGTATTTGGTGGACGATTCCAAAGAAGGACGCACCGATATTGGTGCATTTCACGGTTTGGCGAAGAAACAACCGATTTTAGCTTTGGCAATGACTATCGCATTATTGTCTATGGCAGGGATTCCGCCTTTAAGTGGTTTTATGGCAAAATATTATATCTTTGCGGAAGCAGTGCATGAAGGATTGACGGGTTTAGTTTTTTTTGCAATTTGTATGTCTTTGGTTAGCTTGTATTATTATATGAAAATTATTATTGCAATGTATTTTCACGATGCAGATGACCATGCGGTGGTGAACGCAAATCCTTTACAAGTTGGATTATTAGCGGTTAGTGCGATAGCGATGTTATTTTTGGGTATTTTTCCAGATAGTATCTATCAATTATTAAATTAAGAAAGAAGTTTTAAAATAATTCAAGTTATGTGGTACGCTGGAATTGGGATT
>JBDKKX010000429.1:0-5135 GCA_039795795.1 Bacteroidota bacterium
CCTTCTTTTTCAACTATTTATTTATTACAATAGTTAAGCCTTACGCATATTTATGTCCCTATGTGTTTGCAAAATTCAAAAAATCATAAAAGCGGTTCGCCGATTTTGCCGTTTACCGTCTTCCGTTTGATTCTCTGCGATAGGCTGTGTCGCGCCAAAACCTTTGTAAGTCAACCGATTCGACGCAATCCCTTGTTGAATCAAATAATCATAAACCACTTTTGCCCGTTGTTCCGACAAAGTTTGGTTCGACGCAGCGGAACCGACATTATCCGTATGTCCTTGAATTTGAATTTTTAACGAAACATTTTGTTCTAACATATTTTTCAACCGATTCAATTCAAAATACGATTCCGAACGCAACATTGCTAAACCTGTTTCAAAAAAAACATTTTTCAAAATCACAGATTGCCCTACGGTCGGCACCGTTTCCGAAGGACGCGTCGATGGATTTGGCGCAGCAGCAACCGTTGCTGGTATCGGCACTAAAAAAATTTCTAATTCAAACGGTTTCTCTGCGGAACGAATTTCTGTCAAATTAAAATGCTCCGATTGAAATAAAAATTGGTCTTTCGACACATTTAAAGCATATTTTTTGCCATAAGGCAGACAAATTAAAAAAATACCTTTTTCATTGGTTTTGCCAAGCCCACAAATTCGATTGGTTGCCAAATCCGTCAATTCCAATTTTGCCAACAAAGGTTGTTTAGTTACCGCATCCCGAACCGTTGCACGAACATACGTCACAGGTTGCGGGCGAATCGACGGGTCTAATTCAAAGGAAAATAAATCATAATTCGCTTTTGACCCCGCAGGCGCAACATTTTTACTAAAATAAGCCGTTTTGCCATCCAAACTTACTGTCAAAGCCGCTTCAAAACCTTTGGTATTAATCGGATAACCTAAATTTTGCGGTTTCGTCCAATGCCCTAACGAATCGATGCGCGTTAAAAACAAATCATTTCCACCCATACCCGCGTGTCCATCCGACGTAAAATACAAAGTTTGACCATCTGGATGAATGAAAGGCGTTTGTTCATCCCAAGCCGTGTTCACGACGCTGTCCAAAACTTCTGGCGCAGCCCAATAACCTTTTGTATTTCGACGGCTTACCCAAATATCCTTTCCACCGCGCCCGCCAGGACGCTCTGACGCAAAATACAACGCCTGTCCATCCGCCGAAAGCGAAGGCTGCCCTTCCCAATTAGAAGAATTGACCGTTGAACCCATATTTTTGGGTTTAGACCATTCCCCATTCGTTAAAATCGAAATATATAAATCACAGCTACCCAATCCATCCGGTCGATTACAACCCGTGAATACCAACACACGCCCATCCGCCGAAATACAATGCGCGCCTTCATTATCATCCGTATTCAGCGCAGTCAATTCCACGCCTTTTTGCCAAATCGAATCTTTCTTTTTACTGATATAAAAATCCTCTTGCATCAACCGACCCATCGGCAAAAGCGATGTATATATTAAGGTCTCACCATCCGCCGTCAAAGCAGGCAAATATTCCGAATTTTTAGTATTGACATTCGTATCCAAACTTTTGGGGTGAAACGGTACAGGATTTTTCAACGCATTGGGAATAAATCCACAATTTTGCGCCGCTAAACGGGCTTTTTTCGCCAAATCTGGATGAATATCGGGCATTTTCAAAAATTGTTCAAAAGATTGAGCCGCCTCCACATATTTTTCCAACTTCATCTCGCAAACGCCAGCACCATACAAAGCATTCGGATTATATTTCGCATCCAAAGCAGACACTTTTTTAAAATGGAAAATCGCTTTTTCTAATTTTTCCGTTTCCATAAAAGCCCCACCCAATTGAAAATGCGCATCAATAAAATCAGGACTCGCCTTCACTGCTGCCTCAAACAAAGGAATTGCTTTCTGCATATTGCCCGCAAAAGCCATTTTTTTACCCGCATCATATACTGTTTTAGCCTGTCCAGTAGCCGTTTTAAAAGTCGTATAATTTTGAGCCATGATATGTAATGGCAAGCAGATCCACAGAAATGCTCCAATTCGATTTCCCATAAGAAAAGTTGGCGGGTGGTTTTTATTGCCCGATTGGAGTAAAACGCTTCAAAACCGTAAATTATTTTGCGATTATGAAGCGTTTGGAAGGTTGAAAATTTTCCAAACACTTCATAATCAATGTTTTATGATGTAGCTAAAAGCGCGGAAGCACCAATATGCTTACCCAATCGCTTTTTAAACCGCTATTTAGAAATAACAATAATAGGATAATCCCCAAACCATCCAAAAAATTTTGGATATTTGTCTTCCAAATTTTGCAATTTTTGAAGTAAAAACGCGCCACCCCAATTTTCATGAGCATAAATATCTAAAAATTGCTTATTGGTGCTGCGCCAACAAAAAATTTCGATTTTATCCCTAAATTCAAAATTTTTAAACCAACTCGGCGGATACACAAAAAAATACAACCTGGGTTTCGCAGGAAAAAATTTTACATACCATTTGCCCGCAAAATGCCGCACGATTCGATATAATTGAACAGGCAACAGCGTCAAATTCATAAAAGCAGAATAATAAAACCAATTATAAACGATTCCAACTTTGCCGCCCAGTTTGCAAACCCGATATAATTCATTCACAGCCGTTGCTTGCTCCTCTTTTGGAATGTGATAAAGGGTATGTTGAGAGAGTACCGCATCACAGATATTAGATTTAATTGGAATTTGAGTAATATCACCACAAACGAAAATCGCTTTTTTCCCTTCCAAATTTTTAGCCGCTTGCAACAAGGCTTCCAACGATATATCTACACAAATTCTAATTTCATAAGCACTTGACAAATCCATATATTCCTTAAAACCAATTGAACCCGACGCAATATCCAAATAATATTTGCCCGAACCATTCAAATACTGTTTGGCGCGCCCAAAAGATTTTTCTAAATACGCTTTGGAAACCTCCCGATAATCAATCCATTTGCCTGTATCCGAATAAGTGACATTATTTTCATATTTTTTGTAGGAAATCTCATTGTAATATCGAAAAACCCTGTCTTTATCAAAAGACATTTGAGCCAATTGAACATTTTCTGCCAGCGCAATCGCATAATAAGGCAATAACACTAAAACCTCTTGAATCACAGGATAAAAAAGGGTTTTGGATTGATTCACTAAACCTTTTTCAAAGGGTTTTGATGCGTTTTGATTCACTTGATTTAAAACCGCTACATCTGCCCAATCCACATTTTCTTCGGTCAAAGGACATTTAAATATATTTAAATCTGGTTGAAATTGCATATTGTAAAATAAATAACAGGTTATTTAAAGAGGTTCACTTAGCAAAAAAAATCGCCGCCTCAACACGAAGTTGAACACGGCAATATGACATTGATTAAAATTACTATTTTTAATACTTTTTATTTTGAATCTCTGGGTCGGTTATGGCTCTAATCCATATTCAGTAATTTTTCGATATAAAGTCCTTTCGGAAATACCTAAATCTTTGGCTGCTTCCTTTCTACGATTATGATGTTTTTTTAATGCTTTCACAATCTGCCGTTTTTCATTTTCTAACAAAGACAAACTCTCATCCACCACTTCTTCATGCACGTCAAAAGCGTCTTGTGGTTTTGTCAAAATAATCGGTTGAGTGGCTTTCACATGGTTCGCACTTTCTGTAAAACGTTGATTTGCAATGTTTTGTTGATTCGCACGCTCATAAATCAAATCGCTCATCTTATCCGAATTGCGCGGCAAATCTTCAAAATCCATTTCCGAATGTGCCCCATTTGTCGGCGCGGGAAGGCGATTCGATTGAACCATGCCCATATTGGGAACGCTTAAATTATTGGTTTTGATTAATTCGTAAACCAATGATTTTAAATCATTTAAATCATCCTTCATGCCGAAAAGCAATTTGTATAAAATGTCGCGCTCATTCAAAGGAAGGCTTTCATTAGCCGCTTTCGACATTGCAGGCAAATTGCGTTTCAAAATATGCGGCATCCAATCCATGAATTTTTCTGCGGTAATCAGCCGTTCTTGGGACAAAACGGATAATTGTTCTGCCATGTTTTTCAATTCGCGGATATTGCCCGGAAAGGGATAATTTTCTAACAAAATCTGCGCTCTATCGTCCAAAGTAACGGGCTGCATCCGATACCGTTCCGCAAAATCAATGGAAAATTTCCGAAATAACAAATAAATATCATCTCTCCGTTCGCGCAAAGGCGGAATCCGAATCGGCACAATGTTCAACCGATAGTACAAATCTTCTCGAAACCTGCCTCCTGCGACGTTTTCCACCAAATTGACATTCGTTGCAGTGACCACCCGCACGTCGGTTTTTTCCGTTTTCGACGAACCGACCCGCGTAAATTCTCCATTTTCCAACAGCCGCAACAATAAAGGTTGGGTATTCAAAGGCATTTCGCCAATTTCGTCCAAAAAAATAGTGCCCCCATTGACCGTTTCAAAATAGCCTTTTCTATCGCCCACCGAACTCGTAAACGAACCTTTTTCATGTCCAAAAAGTTCCGAATTAATCGTGCCTTCTGGAATCGCGCCACAATTGACCGCGATAAAAGGTTGATGTTTCCGCGCACTAAAACTATGGATAATTTTTGAAAAAACTTCTTTTCCAACCCCACTTTCGCCCGTAATTAACACGGTTAGGTCTGTGGCGGCAACGCGCAAAGCGGTATCCAACGCTGCATCCAACAGTTTGGATGTGCCGATAATGCCGAAGCGTTGTTTGACAGCTTGCAACGAATGATTCATATAGTTTTGATAATCAAGGGTTTACAAAAACAATTGCACACCCGCGAATTGTAATCCTAAAATTAATAATCCAATAATAATCCGATAATAGCCAAACATTTTGAAACCGTTTTGGTTCAAAAAACCGATAAAAGTTTTAATCGCCACCATCGCCACCACAAACGCCACCAGATTGCCCAATGCCAAAACGAGGATTTGATGGTGCGTCAACGCATGAATCGCACCCGATTTGATGCCTTTGTAATATTCCAAACCGTCTTTCAACGAAGCGGCTGCCATCGTCGGAACGGCGAGGAAAAAGGCAAATTCAGCTGCTTTTTCGCGATTCAAACCTTGGGTCAAACCGCCAATAATCGTCGCTGCCGAACG
>JBDKKX010000430.1:0-5131 GCA_039795795.1 Bacteroidota bacterium
CAAAGTGTTGAATATCAGCAAGTTCTGCAAATTTCCAAAGGCAATTTATATCTGGAAACGATGGACTGCCATCATATAAAACCAAGGTTGCGCCCAGCAAAAGGGCAGAATTTGCAAAATTCCACATCATCCAACCCGTCGTTCCGTACCAAAAAAATCGCTCACCTGCACACAAATTGTTGTGAAAAGCCAAATATTTGGAATGTTCTAACAAGATACCGCCGTGTCCATGCACAATCGCTTTGGGAATCCCCGTCGTTCCCGACGAATACAAAACGAAAAGAGGCGCATCAAACGCGACTGGTTCAAAAGAAAGGTTCGTTTCCGAACTCAGTAATTTATTCCAAAGAACTTGATTATCAATGGGTTGTACATTTGGATTCAAATAAGGTAACAAAATCACCTTTTTCAACGTCGGCAATTGGCGCGCAATATCTGCCACGACTGCCATTTTATCAAATGGTTTTCCAGCATATTGATAGCCATCCGCCGCAAATAAAACTTTTGGTTGGATTTGCGCAAAGCGTTCAATGACACTTTCTGTTCCAAAATCGGGAGAACAACTCGACCAAACCGCCCCAAGACTCGCCGTCGCCAAAAACGCAATCGTCGCAGCAGGCACATTGGGCAAAAACGCCACTACCCTATCGCCTTTTTGAACCCCAAGTGCGCGCAAATAACCTGCGGTTGCTGCCACTTGCTGATGTAACTCATTCCAAGTCAATGAATTAAGTGTCTGACGTTCAGATGCATACACGATAGCGGGCGCGTCCGTAGGTGCAAGCAATTGTCCCCGAAAAATAGCTTCCGCATAATTCAACGTTGCACCTTCAAACCAACGAGCATTCGGCATCTGACCTTCCAATACCTTTATATAAGGTGTATGGCTTTGAATTTGAAAATATTCCCAAATCGTTGCCCAAAAATCAGCAGGTTTGTCCACAGACCATTGCCAAAGTTCCTTATAATTATCCTCAAAATGTAGCTTTTTTTGCTCGCTTAACCAAATCATATATTGATTTAAGCGACTTTTTGATTTAAAATCAGTTGTTGGATGCCATAAAATAGATTCAACCTCCGTTTTTGAATAATTCATTTTGCAATTTGGTTGTTAATTTTAACATGCTTTGCATGCCTTAGTACGTGACAAAAAGAAACGCAAAATAAATAAAGTATCCTAATTTAAAAAAACCGAAAAGAGAGAAAACAAAAAATTTTTTGCAAAAATTTTTTGTTTTCTCTCTTTTCGGTTTTTTAAAAGGGATACTTTATTTATTTCACGTTCCAAGGTAGCGCGAAGCAAATGAAGCATTATTTTTTTAAAATTAAATATTGGTACGGCGTTAACGTCAACTGTGTCGCCAGATTAACCGTTGTATTATCCAAAGCATCCTTCCATACCGTATTTGCCAACGCCGCAGGCAATATATAACGGGTCGCCGCATTGCGCACATTTACGAAAACAAGAACTTCCTCCGTTTGCAACACCTTCTTAAAGGCAACCACATTGTCATCATTAAAAGGAGTCAGCGTTCCCTCTTTAATGGCATTACTGGATTGTCTGAAGGATAAAAGTTGTTTATAGGCTGCCAAAATAGCAGGATTTTGCTGCCAATCTATCGGACTACGACTAAAAAAAGGCGTTTTATCGGCACGTCCAACCTCTTGTCCATCGTACAATAAAGGCACTCCACCGATGTAACTCGACAATACAAACGCACTCAACGCACCCGCTTGACCATTGAATAACGCAATTGGCGTATCATTCCAAGCAGATTCATCGTGATTGGTGGTGAATCTAAGTTTAAAAGCAGTATTCGGTAAATTATTGGCTTCCGTATTATGCATTTGCAGGATGGTCGAAGCATTTAAATTATTTTTATAAGTATTTTTCAATTGCCCATAAAAATCCCAACCATAATTGAATTGAAAACCCGCCGAAAAATGGTCGTTTCGACTCCCTTCTGCCAATAAAATATATTTCCGATTCGGAATTAATTTAAGGCTATCAATCGCTTGTTTCCAAAAATCTTGTGGCACCCCGTCCGCATAATCGCACCGAAAACCATCTATATTTGCCTTCAAAACCCAATATTTCATCGCATTTATCATAAACAAACGCATCATCGCATTGTCATAATTCAAATCCGCCACATCATTCCAATTCGTACCTGCTGGAATGATGATTTTACCCGTACCATCTTTAGAATACCAATCTGGATGTGCCGTAATCCATGCATTATCCCATGAAGTATGATTCGCAACCCAATCTAAAATAACAGACATATTCCGACGATGAGCTTCTTTAACGAGCATTTGCAAATCATCCAACGTTCCAAATTCAGCATTCACTTCCTTATAATTCTTAATAGAATAAGGCGAACCTAATCCGCCAACAGCATTTAAAACACCTACTGGATAAATCGGCATTAACCACAATACATTGACTCCCAATGCTTTAATAGAATCAAGGCGCGCTTCAACGCCTTTAAAAGTGCCTTGTGAACTAAATGCGCGCAGGTTGACTTCATACATGACTACATCTTTAGCCGCAGGTACGCCCGTGAATGGCGTTGCAAAAGCAACTGGGTCTGGCTCAGGTGCTATAACAGGCACAACAGGTATGACAGGCGTTTTATCTTTGCAATTTAACAAGGATAAAGCCATTAGGAAGCAAAATAATAATTGGTTTTTCATCTTAAAGTGCTATTTATATAGAAGTCATTCTATAATGAACAAAATAATATACCCATAAGTTGCCCCGAATGCGCTGCATTTGCACAAATTATAAGTGAAAATGCAGCGCATTCGGGGCAACTTATGGGTATATTATTTTGCCACTTACGAGTACCTTCTAAATTATTCCATGATAATTTTTTCAGTCAAAAAACGACCTTCTGAATCTCGCAAAACAACAAAATACAAACCCGCATTCAAGTTATTTAACTCAACACTAGCGCCTCTCAAACTTTCTTGGCGCAAAATACGACCTGTTGCATCCGCCAACAACATCGTAAATAGGTCATTTTTGGGATTGTTGATGAAAAGGGTCGTAGAAGATTTACCGGGATTGGGTGCAATGGTCACTTTCAAATCGCTCCGCAAATCTTGCGCACTTGCTGCACAAAGCGCAACGCTCGCCATCGTGAACTTGAAATCAATACAATTTCCTGCGGCATCCTTATCCTTGCCTTCAGCAGACCATGGCGAACCCGGTTTGGCAACACCATCATTAAATACAAATTCAATATCTGTAATGGCTGTCCCAGAAGCCAAGCCATAATAAGCAATTGGGTCGGGAATAACCACTAAAAAGCTCGAATCCGCCCGATTCGCAACCCTGCGAAGTCCCCGAAGCGCGCCAGCAGCATCAAATGCCTTGGCAGGAGTCCAACTATTTACGCCAGAGTGGAAACCAATGGTGTCGCGTTTACTCAACGTATCGCGTCCAACGGTTGAACAGTTTTTCTTCGCAGAAAAAACAATGTTGAGCTGACCTGTTGCTGTTTTGCAAATACTCGCGCCACCTTGAGCTTGAGCATAAACTGCACTAAATGCAAGAAAAAGAATGCTGTAAATTTTTTTCATAAATTAATTTTTTAACTAAAAATAGAACAATTTAAAAATATAAATAAAACACATTAATTGACCTTACAAATTTGTATCAAAAAAAATAAACTATGTTAAAAAGAAAGGTTAAAGAAGCCTCTTTGGAACGCGCTCCGCCCTCCTCTTATGGCAAAAAATACTCATTCAGAAAGCGACGAATAGCTTGATTTGCTATGGGTTTATCGTACCCAATTTACGGTGCAAACTTAAATATTTTTTTTACAAAATAAATCTTTTTTATTATTTTTTAAGAAAATAATGGACGACAGGATTAAAAATTTATTATCAACACTTGGCAGGTTTTTAAAACCTGTCAAGTGTCATCTACTTAGTTCAAGACTTCCAGCGTTTGCTCATTCTTAAAAGTTCTAAAATCCACAGGTGTCACTTCCGAAACGCCTTGTTCGGGCATATGCACACCATATATAATATCCACCGCATCCATCGTCGCTTTGTTATGCGTCACGACAATAAATTGTGAGTTTTCAGAGAATTTTCGGATGATTTTATTGAATTTTTCAATATTTGCATCATCCAAAGGTGCGTCCACCTCGTCAAAAATACAAAATGGCGCAGGTTTATACAAATACATGGCAAATAACAAAGCAGTTGCGGTCAAAGTTTTTTCGCCGCCCGACAATTGCGCAATCGATTGAGGGCGTTTGCCTTTTGGTTTCGCCATAATTTGCACGCCTGATTCCAACGGATGCGCTGGGTCGGTCAAAATCAAATCAGCAGTATCTTCTTCATGAAACAAATTTTTAAAAACTTCAATGAATGAAGCCCGAATCGCATTAAAAGCATTCATAAACTGTGTCGTCGCCACCGTTTCAATTTCTTGAATCGTCTTCATCAACGATTCTTTTGCTTGCAAAATATCATCCCGTTGCGCAGCAATCGTATCGCGCCGCCCTTTCATCTCTGAAAAAGCCTCTAACGCCATCGGATTCACTTCTCCAAAGTTATCTAATTGTTTTTTAACTGCATCCGTTTTTTTCTGCAAATCTTCTTTTGAAATACTTTCAAGATTTGTTTTAGGTGTTTGCGCGATTAAATCATCCACTAATACATTAAATTCAACCTGCAATCGTTCTCCGATAGATGAAATATTTAATCTCAATTCTGTAAATTTATCTTTCAACCGATTGACCGCCACTTGAACATCATTGCGCTGACGGCTCAATTTGCGTACATCGTCCTCATCTTTTTGAATTTCATTGCGCATTTTGTAATAAGTTTGCTCCACTTCGCTCAATGAACCTTCTTTTTCGCGTTTTTTACCATAATTTGTTTTTAAATCATTTTCCAAACGCTGAATATCATCCCGCACACGCCCTAATTCAATTTCCGAATCCGTCATTTGTTGTTGCGCCGTTGCTTGTCCCGTTTTGGTTTCAGCGTGTTGTTTTTCTCGAAAACTCAATTCTCGTTGTTGCGTCGTAACTTTATTTTGTTGACGTATAAATGCCACATTTTTATCATTATACGCTTGCGATAAATTAGACATTTGTTCGCTAATACT
>JBDKKX010000431.1:0-5093 GCA_039795795.1 Bacteroidota bacterium
TACCAAATATTATGTTACCGTTCTGTCCAAATCTTAGATTATCTTCGGTGGACGCGGCGCATTTTTTCATTAGCAGGACAAAATCCAATGGTTGCATACGTCTCAGGACAACTCATCATCATTCCCTTTTTGCGCATGACTGGGCTGGCGCACTACTGGACGATGATGAACGCGAACGCATATAGTGGATTTTTCAAAGGTTGCCTCTTTACGAGCATGGTTTTGGGCATCACGCTTTTAACCGTTAGACATAAAATGTTTTGGAAAACTTAAAACAAATAAAAAATGAATGATGAATGATGAGTGATGAGTGATGAATGATGAATGATGAATGATGAATGATGAATGATAAATTCATCATTCATCATTCATCATTTATCATTCATCATTTATCATTCATCATTTATCATTCATCATTCATCATTCATCATTTATTATGGCATTTATAAGAAGAAGTTATTGGGGCGATATTCCGATGAATTTGCGGACGCTCTCCGACAACAAAAGGGAAGTCATTGAGCGATATATCATGTCTGAAATTAGGATTGCTCCGTTGCGAGTGGCACAGGCGGTGCTTTCAACGCTGGATGACGGCATTGAATTTGACGATTTTGCTCAAAAATTTTTAAAGAAAAAAATTGATGTGGGTGACGTAAGGAATATCGGACCCAAATACACCGCAGAATTGCAAGCATTCATCGCTAAAATTGAACAATTCGCGCTAAAACATGCCGATTTGGACGAAGAAGACCCTATTTTGAATCCCTTGCGCAAAGATTTATTAGAACCGATGACTTTGGAGATGATTTCTGTGAAACATGGTTTATTGATTCGCACGAAAAATATTTGTGAAATCAACAATTTAAAAAATTTAAAAGAGATTATTTCTTATTTTTTAAAATATTCTTCTTTTGCCAAATTGCGCAATGTGGGTTTAAAGACGGAAGCGGAATTAGAACCCCTTTGTATGGAATATTTGTCGAATCCTTTGTATTATGAAAAACAATGATTTTTTAAAGCGTAAATTTAAAATAAAATGCTGAAAAATATCTTTTTACTTTGTTTTTGTTCTGCCTCTTTGTCGGCTCAAAACATTACAGTCGATTATATTATGGGCAAATTCGACCCTGCAAAAGACAAACGGTTTGTCAAAGTGGAGCTAAAATATGCGGATAAAGCAGATATGTATTTGCGAAAAGAGACGTATGAAGCGTTTCAAAAAATGCACGCGGCGGCGGCAAAAGACGGCGTTTCTTTAAAAATCATTTCTGCAACCCGCAATTTTGCGCATCAAAAAGCGATTTGGGAAGGCAAATGGAATAATTTGTCTCAAATTAAAATGCCCCAAGACCGTGCGTTGAAAATATTAGAATTTAGTGCGATGCCGGGTTCGTCTCGGCATCATTGGGGAACGGATATGGATTTAAATGATTTAACAAATAAATACTTTGAATCGGGTGAAGGCAAAAAAATGTACGATTGGTTGACGCAACATGCTTCCACGTATGGTTTTTGTCAACCGTATTCGGCGGGCAGAACGGAAGGCTATCACGAAGAAAAATGGCATTGGACGTATATGCCCTTGTCCAAACCTTTGACGGAATTTGCAAAGACCCATTTGACGGATGCCCAAATTCAAGGTTTTCTCGGCTCAGGAACGGCGACAAGTATTGAAATTGTTAAGCATTATATATTGGGAATCAGCACTTTATGTTTTCATTAGCGTTTAAATTATCCTATTGTACCCGAAACAAGTTTTTAAAACCTGTTTCGGGTGCGTTCCACGTAGAACAGTACTTTACGCTTCCCAACTTGCCGTCACCACACTGCCTTCTCCATTCAAACTCACTTTCAAATGACAATCAATCTCCATTTGCATCTCCTCCACATGCGAAATCACGCCCACAACCCGATTTTCTTTCCGCAAAGCCTTCAAAGTTTCAAACACAATTTGTAGCGAATCCTTGTCCAACGACCCAAAACCTTCATCCAAAAAGAAAAAATTTTGTTTCGCTTGCGTTAAACTTTGAATATTATCCGCCAACGCCAATGCCAAAGACAACGATGCTTGAAACATTTGCCCGCCCGACAGCGTGTCCACACTCCGCACTTTGCCATCATTCAAGCGGTCGCGCACCATAAATTGATTGTCCGAACTGACTTCTAATTCCAATTGATGCCGCGTCAAGTTCAAAAAACGCTCATTGCCATTTCGACAAATATTTTGCAAATGCACCGACGACGCATAATTCACAAAACTATTCCCTTTAAACAAACTCCGCATCGTCCTCAAATCCTCCATGCGCAACTCCAAACGCTTTATTTGCTCCATAATTTGCGACCGTTTTATCAATTTGTCTTGATTCGACAGAATTTCCGCTTCTAATTTGCCCAATTTCAAATACATTTGTTGCAAAGTGGCATCCATTTCTGTAACAATAGACAAACTTTTTTCATACGATTGCGGCACATAAGTCTGATTTTCCAAAATTTTCTGCCAATAAAGCGCGTCGTTTTCAGTTTTAAACCATTGTTTTTGAAACAATTCAATCCTTTTTTTGGATTGCACAACATCCATCGACTGGTTCAAAACTTGCAAAAGTGCTGTTTCCGTTTCATAAGGCGCGGCAGCCACTGCCATTGACCAAGCATCTGCCGTTTGTTTTGCAGCCATTTCAGCAGCAGCCACTTCGACAGTCAAGGCTTCGATATTTCCTTTTAAACTATTTATTTTTTCACTCGCAAAGTGGTATTCTTTTTCAAATTTAACATAATTTGTTTTTATATCCTCGTACTGCTTCGTTGCCTTTTGAATGAGCGCGTTCAATGCAGATTCCGATTCAGACAGCCATTGTTCCATTTTTTCGCCCACCATTCCTTTTTGTAAAGCATTGATTAACAAGGTTTTTGTTTGAATTTTGTTCATAACATCTTTCAATCGAACCTCATAACTTTGAAGGGTTTCCATTTCCTTTTTTTCAAGTGTGTATGCTTTATCCAACTCTTTTTCAAACAAAATATTTTTTTTATCCACCGCTTCTACCATTTGAATTGCCTGTTCTACGCCTTCAAAATCCGTCATCTCATAACGCGGAGACCATCTAAAAGCATCCACTTTTTGTTGAATGCCATCCTGTTTTGCGGCAAGCGTTTTGGCATACAAAGCCCGTTCCTCCACCCAATTATTTTTTTGATTCAACTTAAAAGTCAATTGACTTTCCGTATTTTCCAAATGTAAAATATCTTCTTTTAATCGTCCAATTTGCGCAATCCGTTCTTTAACAGTTTGTTTTGTATTCAATAAATTAAACACATTTGGATGATGCGTCCCACCACAAAGCGGGCAATTATCCCCTTCTTTTAAATTTTTTGCCCAATTTTCCAATTGTTCCGATGCTTTAAAATGTGCTAATTCATCTTCTAAAACATTTTTCTGTTTCAACAATTTGTTTTTAAAATTTTGAACATACTGAATGGCTTCCGACAATTTAGTTTGATACGACAAATCCCATTTCGACCTTGCGTATTCCATTTTCAGAATACTTTCCTTGCTTGTCTCAATTCCTTCGAGGCGTTCATTCAACCTCGAAATCGTAGATTCCAACGTTTCGGCGGCATTTTTTAAAATATTTACTTCTGAAAACCAATTTTTAACCAAATTTAATTCCGAAATATTCGGTTTTGAAGCCAATAACAATTGACGTTGCGCCTTCTTTTCAGACAATTCTGCCTGCAATTTTGTCAAAAGAACCCGTTGATTTTCGAGCATGCTTTGTCCTTTTTCAGCCCGCGCCTCCAACTTTGCCCGTTCACCTAAATACACTTGCATTTGCAAAACATGTTCTAAATCTTTAATTTCATGTTGCAATTTTTCACGCTCCTCATATTGCGGTTTCCAAAACAAATAGTTTTTTTTAGAAAGTTCAAAAGCAATTTCTTGGCGTTGAAATGCCAATTTTTTGGCAACCAACGATTGATTTTTAAGGTCAAATTGGCGCGCTGTTTCCAATTTTAACGTTAAAAGCGGTTTGAAATGGCTTAAAACCTGCTCATATTCATGTAAATCACGCTCTAAACGCTCCATTTCAGGTTTTTGCGCCGTCAATTCTGCTAAATTTTTCAATACATTTTGTTGCGTATCAAAATCTTTTTTGAGTTGCCTCAACGTGTCCACCACCGCTTTTTTTGCTTTTAAATCCAAATTTAAAGCGTTCATCGCTTGCTCACAATTCCACTTTTCAGCTAATTTAGCCTCAATCATTTCCGCCGAAACCTCGCCAATTTGTATCAATTGCCCCTTCCATTCTGACAACATTTTTTCCGTTTTCACAAACAAACTTTTCGCTTTTGCATCCAAATCGTACGCATGCAAGTTAAAAATCTCGCACATCATCGTCGAACGCTCTTTGCCCTTCATTTTCAAAAACTCTTGAAACGAATTTTGAGGAATGACCACCGCCTTTTTAAAATCCGTCGCCTTCAAACCAATCGCTTTTTGAATGATTTTCGGGTCATTTTCCAACGGAAACCATTTTTCATCTATCCATTCATAATATTGTCGCTGGAAACTACCCACTTTTTGTTTGCTATCCCGTTTCGCAGAGACACAAGATTTATAAACTTTTTGTTGCGCTTCAAATTCAAATTCAATCGCCAGCTGATTCGACTTCAAATTCATTAAATCATGCCGTTGATTATTGTTCAAACGCTGCACCTCGTCGTACAATGCGAACATCATCGCCTCCAAAATCGTCGATTTACCACTCCCGACCTTGCCGAAAATGCCAAAAATATTTGCCTCTTGCAAGCGCGTAAAATCAATCACTTGCGTTTTTTGATAAGAATATACACCTTTGATAGTCAATCTTTTAGGAATCATGGTAGCGGGTATTTGACAAAAATGAGTGCAAGTTTAACAAAAAAAATTCACTTTCAAAATATTAACAGTAGCCGTCTCAAAAGAAAAAATCACAAAATATTATTCGGTTGCGATACAATGGGAACGCGGAGGACACGGATTGGACG
Organism: Bacteroidota bacterium; assembly: GCA_039795795.1. GTDB lineage: Bacteria > Bacteroidota > Bacteroidia > Chitinophagales > Saprospiraceae > JAAFJT01. Next base: position 5,026 of record JBDKKX010000431.1, read on the forward strand.
GATTTACACGGATTTTTTTTGGAATTCCTGCTTAAAATCAAGCATAAATTCCAAAAAAATCCGTGTAA
>JBDKKX010000432.1:0-5093 GCA_039795795.1 Bacteroidota bacterium
GATTAAATAGGATTGATTTTTTAGGATTTTTAGGATTTGTATTTCAATTAGAAATCCTAAAAATCCTAAAAAAACAATCCTATTTAATCCCAAAAAAATCTGATTTAATCCAAATTCCAATGTGTTACTTTTAAAATAATTTGCGTTTTACGAACGCCCAAATTTTGCTGATATTGTCCCCAAGCCTCAAATCGCCGCTATGCCAATGACTTTAACAAAACCTTAAACCAAAATTTAAATTTTCGTTAAAGCAACCGTTTCAATTGCTCCATCGTTTTGTTATTGCGTCACAATATCCGTTAGGAGTTCAACGTTTGTTGCGACAAATAACAGAATGAATCACGATTTTAAAATGAAGAAGAATTATTTAATAGCCCTATTTTTCGCTACAAGCGCGCTCGTAACTATCGAAAGTTGTTATCAAGATAAAGCGGATGTTTTGTATCCCGATGCTACTTGTATTACGGGAGGAGTTACATATACCAATTTTGTAGCAGGCATAATGAACGCACAATGCGCGACTTCTGGCTGTCATGCGGCTGCAAATCCCGCTTCTGGCATCAATTTATCGACTTACGCGGCTACTAAAACGTATGCAACTGCGAGCAAAGCGGCTTATTTAGGTTCGATGCGTCACGCTTCTGGTTACTCGAATATGCCCAAAGGGGCTTCTCAATTGCCCGCGTGTACAGTGAATAAAATCGAAGCTTGGATTACGGCTGGAATGCCTCAGTAAAAAAATCACCATATATAAATTGTTGTACCTTAACCAACTATTGTAAATAGTCATGTTGAAAAAATTATTTTATTTAGGTTTAATTGCTGCATTTGTGGGTGGTATTATCGCGTACAAAATGTGGACAAAACCGCATACGAATATCGCTAAACAAAAAGTGGATATGACGATTTCGGCGAAAGAATTGGCATCGGCTTATGTGCGGATGCGCAGTGAAGACGCGGCGGATTCCACGTATAGTGGTAAAAATTTGCTCATCACGGGGAAAATTGTGGAAATAAAAACCGATGCAACGAATAATGGTGGGTTAATCCTCGAATCGGGCGATTCGACGAAAACGGTTAGTTGTACTTTCGACCCTTTCTCTGAAAAACCGAAAACGGCATATCAAGTAGGGCAGGAAGTCAAATTGCAAGGGATTTGTGGCGGCATTAATATGGGCGATATTCAAATTGACCGTTGTGTTCCAGTAAAATAAGATTTTTATTAAAAAAATAATCAAGTTTAATTTCAAATAATTCAATTGTTTATGAAAAAAGTGATTTTTGCGATGGCAATGTTGTCATCTTCGTTGGTTGCTACGGCGCAAACTTCTGTTACGAAGGATGGCGTGATTGAATTTGACGCAACTGCGAAAAATTCGCCTGAAAAAATTGATGCGAAAAATCCTAAAACGGTTGCGACCATCAATGCCACTACGGGCGCGATTGAAATTGGGGTTTTAGTAGCGGGTTTTCACTTTGAACGCGCTTTGATGGAGGAGCATTTTAATGAAAATTATTTGGAATCCAAAAAATTCAAAAGTTCGACTTTCAAAGGGACGATTACCAATTTGAAGGACGTGAATTTGAAAAAAGATGGGACTTATCCTGTCAAAGTGGCGGGTAAATTGACCATGCATGGGGTGACAAAAGATGTGACGACGGATGGAAGTGTCGGGGTAAAAGGCGGTATCATCACAGAAGCATCGGCAACATTTGCAACGAAATTGGCGGATTATGCGGTTGCGATTCCGGGCGCGGTGAAAGATAAAATTGCTACGGAGGCGAAATTGAAAGTCCATTTGAAGGATATGAAAAAGAAATAAATAAGATTTTTCGTTAAATGATGCAATTGCGTCAACTTTCTAAAAGTTGACGCAATTTGTTATTAATCAAACTATTACAAATGATAAAAATTCAACACTCTATACTCTGTTTACTCCTTTTAACGAGTACGAGTCTGATGTCGATGGCTCAAGTGGATAAAAAAAAGACCACGAAGCCAACCCCTAAAAAAACGACGGAGGTTAAAAATGCGGCGGCTGCGAGTGCTGCAAAAGCGGTTGAAGCCGCAAAGGTAGCGGCTGAGGAAAATGCGCGGAAAGAGGCAGAAGCTCAAAAATTGGCTGCCGAAACTGCGGCAAAAGAGGCGGCTGAAAAAGCAGCTAAATTAGCTAAAAAAAGGGCTGCCATTGAGGAAGCTACTAAGCATGAAAAAGCTCCACCAAAAGTGGTAAGAACGCAACCTGTTGAAATTCAAAAAGATACAACTGGTGATTTATTAAGTATGTTGAATGAGCAGGAGGAAACGGAATATGCGAATTTTTCTTTTAAAACCAATCGGGTGATTAATATGCACTCGTTGGAAAACACGGCGAAAGGCGTTTTGGACGTAAAAATTTCACACCGTTTTGGGACAGTGAATAATGGGATTTACGATTTGTTCGGTATTGACGCGGCTACGCAACGCATTGGTTTTGATTATGGTATCACGGATAATATAGCGGTTGGTTTTAATAGGAATAGTGTGGGCAAAGCGTTGGACGGGTTTGTGAAATGGCGGATTTTGCGTCAAAGTTCGGGTAAAAAAAATATGCCTATTACATTGTCTGTTTTGACTTCGATGGCTTTGGAAACGCAAAAGTGGGCGGTGCCGGACCGCGATAATTATTTTTCGTCTCGACTGTTTTACGCACATCAATTGATTATTGGTCGCAAATTCAATGAAGAATTCTCTTTGCAACTTTCGCCGACGATGGTTTGGCGCAATTTGGTGGAAACTTCGGCAGAACAAAATATGGTTTGGGCACTGGGTGTTGGGGCGCGGTATAAACTTTCTAAGCGGGTTGCATTGACGGGCGAGTATATATATGTGTTGCCAAATCAGTTGAAAGCGGGCGTATATAATTCATTATCCATTGGTTGCGATATTGAGACGGGTGGACACGTTTTCCAATTACACTTTACAAATTCTACATCTATGTCGGAATATGGTTTTGTGACAAATAATGTAGATGATTTTTTTGCAGGAAAGATACATTTTGGGTTTAATGTGAGCCGCGTGTTTACATTATATGACCCGAAGAAAAATTAATAATCTGAAAGTAGGAATTAAAGAAAAAAAGGAATTAAGGACGCAAATGCTTGATTTTTGCAAAAAAATCAAGCATTTGCGTCCTTAATTCCTTTTTTTCTTTAATTCCTATTTCAAAAAAAATACAAATTTCAATAAACGATATTAGATTTGCACTCGTATTTTTGAGTATGAAAAAACGAGGCATGAAAATCTTAATTTGTACGGGTTACTTGGATACAGTCACCAATGGTACGGCACATTTGCCCAATTTTTTATTGAAAATCAATGAGTTATATCCTCAACATCAAGTATCTATTTTAGCAGAGGATATAAAAAATCTGCCCAACAAAACTTATACGAACGTTTATCCCATCAAAATTAATTATCCGCGCCCTATACACGCATTGCAAACTTTTTTACGCAATTTCACTTATTGGAAGGCTATCAAAGCATTACATGAAGTGAAAAATTTTGATGTAATTGTTTTCAACGCGGGGGTTGTCGGCATTTGGACCCGCTGGCAGTTGCCTAAGCAAGTGTCTATTTTTGGTTTTCTCCACGATGATAATGGCATTTTTGTAGCAAAAAGCAATCAAGCGACGCGACTTAAAAAGTTATATAAGTATTTAGAACATTTTTTATTAGAGCGTACTTTTATGCAGCAATCTAATATGAAGGTGCTTTGTTGCTCGAATTATTTGAAAGCCTTAGTGATTCAGCATTGCAAAAGTGATATAAAAAAAACTTTTTGTTTACATCAAGCGATAGATGTTCGTAAAATTCAATACCAATATCCGCAAAAGTTCGGTGAAATTATAAAAATTATATTTGTTAAATGGGATTATCGGCGGGGGGGCTTATTGGATTTGGGGCAGGCTTTGCAACGATTGTATCCGTATTCATTTGAGTTAACGGTGCTGGGTCCTTCTGAATCAGAATTCAATACGATTCGCGCTTTTTTTGATGAAATTAAAAATATTAAATTGAATTTATTTGGAAATACAATACAAAAAAATGTGTTTAATGCTCTGGCGCAACATGATATTTTTTGCATTCCCGCAAAAGCAGAAGCATTAGGTTTGGCAAATGCGGAAGCGTTAGCGAGTGGGATTTCTGTTGTTGCTACGGCGGTGGGCGGAATTCCTGAAGTCATGAATGGAGCGGAGAATGGTTGGTTGGCGAAGCCAAATGACATCCCTGATTTGGCAAAAACGTTAAAAACGTGTATTGAGGCAAGTTTAGAAGAACGGATTCAGAAAAGTCGCAAAGGCAGGGCTTGGGTAGAAGCGCATTTTGATTATCCAGTAATGTTAAAAAATTTTTTAACAATCCTTGAGAAGTAGGATTAAATTAGATTTTTGAGGATTAAATGGGATTGATTCTGAGGATTATTATGATTTATATCCGCGTAAAAAATCCCAAAAATCAATCCCATTTAATCCCAAAAAATCCGATTTAATCCTAATTCCAAGGGCGTAAAGCATGAAAAAATTAAAAATTTGTTCTTTATCAATCAATATATCCTTGATAAAGAACAAGTTACATATAAAAATACCAACATGATTATCTTCATCGTTTGTCTGTTGACATTTTTCATTCATTTCATCACGACGCTTGCACATGCGTTGCGCATCGTCAATGTCCGAACGCAAAAAAGTGCAACGACTTGGTCTCTTTTCAATATTTTGATGATAGGTACGCGCATGGCACTCACGTTACAAGCCCCTTTATTAGCAAAATATGTCGAAAATGGCATTCAAAGTGGTGCTGCAAATTACAATAATATTAATTTTTTTAGATATATTATATTAGCATCTATTTTGGGTTCTGTTGTAGGCGGGTTGGCAATTCCGACGGCACATCGGCTTTTAACCCAAGTAGTCGAAAAATTGTATCAACTTTTATCTATGCCCCAACTTTTCCGACAAAGTTTTCGGCGTAAAAATTGGCAATTATTCAGAAAACATTTTACAATACCGAGTAAAAAAAATTGGTCTTTGTTGACTCAATATCAAGATAT
>JBDKKX010000433.1:0-5081 GCA_039795795.1 Bacteroidota bacterium
GAGGAGCTGCTTTAAATGTTAAAGTATTTGTAAATCAAAAAGTACAGGGTGATAAAGATGAATATAAATGCTGGGGATACAGATGTTATTCTATGTATATTCATCAAACAATATTACTAGAAAATACATCAAATTGTATAGAAATTGGAGCTAAATATACTGATATTTTTGGAAATGAATTTAACTCTTATATGACGGATTATTCCTTAAAGATATTTGATTTACGTCTTGATTTACCATCAATCCCTTTACTTGTCGGCCCAGAACCTACACTTTATCCTTTGTAGTCTCTAACATAATATATTTTCTCCCCTCAAAATATCGTATCAAACAACAAATAGCTATTCAAGGCGATGATGATAAATGTCACTATCCAAGCGGTATATTTTACATACGCAGGATTCGCAAATTCGCCCATTTTGAGTTTGTCTGATGTAAACATTACCAAAGGAACAACCGCAAAACTCAACTGCAAGGATAATATCACTTGGCTTAGTACAAGTAAGTCAGAAGTGCCTTTTTCTCCGTAAATCATTGCCACAACCAACGCTGGAATAATCGCTACAAGTCTAGTAATCAATCTTCTAAGCCACGGTTTTAGTTGAATATTCAAAAAACCTTCCATCACTATTTGTCCAGCGAGCGTACCTGTAAGGGTTGAGTTTTGACCAGCCGCCAATAAAGCAACAGCAAAGAAAAGTCCTGCCAATTTAACACCCAAAATCGGGTCAAGCAAAAGATACGCATCCGTAATATCTGCCACTTCTTTATTTCCAGTAAAATGAAACGTGGCTGCAGCCATAATCAAAATAGCGGCATTGATAAAGAAGGCAATAAACAACGCAGCGGTTGAATCAATCGTAGCATATTTGATGGCACTTTTCTTGGCAACGTGCGTGTTTTCTATCTTGCGAGTTTGAATTATGCTCGAATGCAAATACAAATTGTGGGGCATCACGGTTGCACCTAAAATCCCGATGGCGATATAAAGCATTTCGGGGTTTGTAACAATCTGACTGCTAGGAATTAGCCCTTTCGATACGGCAATAAAATTTGGTTGGGAAGCTAAAATTTCATACCCAAAACAAAGCAAAATTATCAAAATTAAACCACCAACAATGACCTCAATGATGCGAAAACCCTTGTTTTGTAGAAATAAAATAAAAATTACATCAATCGCTGTGATCAGAATTCCATAAGTTAGCGGAATATTAAAAAGTAAATTCAAGGCCACAGCCGCTCCGATTACCTCAGCCAAATCACAAGCGGCAATGGCAATTTCTGCCAAAATCCATAATATAAACGAAACTGGTTTTGAATACGAATCTCTACAAGCCTGTGCTAAATCTCGCCCTGTTACGATTCCTAATTTGAGCGATAAATGTTGTAAAAGCATCGCAAAAAGATTAGAAATCAGAATTACCGAAAGAAGTGTATATCCAAATTTTGCCCCGCCAGCTATATCCGTTGCCCAATTGCCTGGGTCCATATAACCAACGGCAACCATTAATCCTGGCCCAACAAAAGCCGACATTTTTTTCCAAAAGCTCCCTTTTGTATAAACCTTGATACTTCCGTGCACTTCAGGCAAAGAAAGATTACTCGTTGTCGAACGCCACGCTTTATTTCTATGAATGTCTAAATTCTTTTCCATTTTTTGCTATAAACCATTTTTCAATACAAACATAAAACAAAAAATTTGCCAATCAAAATATTTTTTTAGATTAGTCTAAAATTTTGTTTGATTAGACTAAAATTGTAGTTTTGTAAAAGCATTATTTTAGCTAAAGAACCAAAATGACCTCTTTCACCGAAGAAAATTACTTAAAAATCATCTATTTACTTACCGAACGACACAACGGTAATGAGGTGAGTACCAACCAATTGGCTGAGCATACACAGACCAAAGCGGCTTCGGTGTCGGATATGCTACGAAAATTAGCAGAAAAAAACTATATCAATTACCGCAAATATCAAGGTGTAACATTAACTGATGCGGGTGAACAAATTGCGTTGGGTGTAATCAGAAAACACCGACTTTGGGAGGTTTTTTTGGTAGAAAAATTAGGTTTTGGTTGGGATGAAATCCATGATATTGCCGAACAACTCGAACATATTGATTCAAAGGAATTAACAAAAAGTCTCGATGATTTCTTAGGAAACCCTAAATTTGACCCACACGGCGACCCGATTCCTGACTCAAAGGGAAAAATGCCTTCCGTGAGTTACCAGAAACTATCCGATATTCCACTTAATCAATCGGTCGTAATGATGGGGGTTTCGGTGCATTCGCCTTCTTTTTTACAGCACCTCGACAAAAATCAAATTACACTTGGATGCACGTTGAAAATACGTGAAATCAGCGAGTTTGATAAATCTTACAGCATTTTACTTGATGAAAAAAATACTATTTTTGTAAGCAATGAAGTTGCCAGAAATTTATTAGTACAAATGCAAGAATCTTAAATTTTGCTTTGTTAATAGTTCTTAATAAAGCATTTTACCCATCCACAATTCATATCTTTGTATTCAAATCAAAAGATTCTTTTAGGGCTTTCATGAAAATTCTGGATAAATATCTAATTAAACGCTTCCTCAAAACATATTTTTTTGCGGTTTTGGTCATTGTACTTATCATTATGGTGATTGATTTCGTAGAAAAAAATGATGACTTTATTCAGAAAAAAGCTCCAATGCGAGCAATTTTAATGGCTTACTACGCCAATCTTGCACCTTATTGGGCAAATTATATTAGTCCGTTAATGATTTTTATTTCGACAGTTTTTTTTACTGCTCAAATGGCCGCTCACACCGAAATCGTAGCAATTTTGAGCAGCGGCACAAGTTTCCGTCGATTGATGTTACCATATCTAATTGCTTCGTCGATGGTAGCAGTATTGTCATTTGTAATGGTTGGTTGGATTTTGCCACGAGCCAATAAAGTGCGGCTAGCCTTTGAAAGTGTCTATATTAACGATAAATTTTATTTTTCTGACCGAGATTTTCATACCGCAGTTGCCCCCAATACCTATGCATATATGTCGAGCTACAACAATGAAACCAAAACTGGTTATGATTTTACGCTCGAAAAAATTGCTCAAAATAAACTCATTGAAAAGCTTTCTGCCAAAAGAATCGAATGGAATGACAGCACTAAACGCTGGAAAATCACTGACTATAAAATTAGGACTTTAGGCATCATGAAAGACAAATTGGTTTATAATGTTGCCTCCAAAGACACCGTTATCAATCTTTCTCCGAGCGATTTTGAAAGTGACCGAAATGTATATGAAACGTTTACGATTCCTGAACTTCGTGAAAGAATTTCGCTCATAAAAAGTAGAGGAGCTGAAGGAATTGAATCGTTTCAAATTGAACTTTACCAACGAATTGTGACACCTTTTGCAGTAATTATTTTATCGTTGATGGGTTTAATTGTCTCGGCTCGAAAATCTCGTGGTGGCGTAGGTTTTCAAATTGCGATTGGTTTCGTGTTAGCGTTTGTCTATATCCTTTTCTTCATTATGTCAAAAGGAATAGCTGAATCGGGTAATATGCCGCCAATTTTGGCTGTTTGGTTGCCAAATATTGTTTTTGCATGCATCGGCACATTTATGTATTTTACAGTTCCAAGATAAGAAATTGAATCCATTTTGAATGAGTAAGTCTGATAAATTTCAATCTAAAAATCGCTCTGACGCACAAACATTCACGCATTCTATCATCAGCTTTATTTGAATAGTACAATAATTTTAAATAAAATTCGAGATTTTACCTCAATAAGTCCTATTTTTGCGGTGAAATTTTGTTAAACTCTAAAAAAATACGCTCGTTTGTAAACGAGTTTGGGCTTATGAAAGTTGTTTTAGCATACAGTGGAGGTTTGGATACTTCCTTTTGTGTAAAATATTTGACCGAAGATTTGGGTCATGAAGTTCATTCTGTATTGGTTGATACTGGCGGATTTACGGAAGATGAAATAAAAGATGTTGAGAAAAAAGCCTATGAATTGGGTGTAAAAAACCATTTTACAGCTCGTATGGTGGACGAATATTACCAAAAATGTATTCGTTATTTGGTTTATGGCAATATCTTGAAAAACAATACTTATCCGCTTTCGGTTAGTGCCGAGCGTATGTTTCAGGCAGTGGCAGTGGCAGAATACGCCAAGAATATTGGTGCTGAAGCCGTTGCTCATGGAAGTACGGGTGCAGGAAACGACCAAGTGCGTTTTGATATGGTTTTCCGAATCGTGTTACCAAACGCTGAAGTAATTACCCCAATCAGAGATTTGAAATTATCTCGTGAAGCAGAAATCGAATATTTAAAATCGAAAGGCGTAGTGCGTGAATGGCACAAGGCGGCTTATTCAATCAATAAAGGATTATGGGGAACATCAGTTGGTGGTCGTGAGACACTAAACTCATACGAGTTCCTGCCAGAAAGTGCCTTCCCAACTCAAGTTTCCAAAACCGATGCGTCTGAAATTTCATTGCAATTTGTTGAAGGAGAATTGAAAGGCGTAAACGGTGAACTTTTTGAAAACCCTGTTCATGCTATTCGTCGTTTATCCGAATTGGCTTCACCTTATGGTATTGGACGAGACATTCATGTGGGCGATACAATCATCGGTATCAAAGGTCGTGTAGGTTTTGAAGCCGCCGCTCCTTTGATTATCATTAAAGCTCACCATTTATTAGAGAAACATGTTTTGTCAAAATGGCAACAATATTGGAAACAAAACCTAGCAGAATGGTACGGAATGATGCTCCATGAAGGACAATTCTTAGAGCCGTTGATGCGTGATATTGAGAAGTTCTTGGAAAGTATGCAGTCGCACGTAACTGGCGAAGTACGTGTACATTTAGCTCCTTACAACTTCCAATTACTAGGTATTAAGTCAGACTACGATTTGATGTCACCAGTATTTGGTAGCTACGGCGAAATGAACAATGCTTGGAGTGGAGATGACGTAAGAGGTTTCTCAAAAATTATGTCAAATCAAGTAATGATTCATCAGAAAATTGCAGAATTGGCTGAGAAGAAATAAGCAGTCAAGCAATCTTTATATTTTAGGCATA
>JBDKKX010000434.1:0-5056 GCA_039795795.1 Bacteroidota bacterium
ACCAAACAATCCAAAATTACGCCCAAAGGTAAAAGTACCCATCGTCGGTTTAGAAACCGTCAAGAACGTTTGACGCAAATCCAAATCAGAATAAGCTAAACCTGCATTCGATACCGTTCCCGCATACAAACCGATGGTTGCTGCAATCGTAAAACTATCTTTTGTCACGGTTGAAGCAGAAAAAGACAGACACGTTGGCAACAAACCACTTTGAACCGAATGAACGCCATTCGCACCTGTTGCCAAAAGCGCGTTGCCTTGTACAACATTGCCCGAATTGTCCGCAGACGTATAGATATAATGCGCATTCACATTTCCGCCAAAATTCATCGTCCAATCCCCTTTTTTGAAACCAGACATGCTTTCCGCAGGCGGTGGCGCAGGCGATTCTAAGGCAACAGCCACATTTAAATCCGATTTTGCCGAGATAGAACGTTGTGCAATCTTTTTTCCTTTAAAAGAAAAAATTAAAATGCCTTCATTTGCATCTTTATCAGAAAGATTCATCGTATATTTGCCGTACTCATTTGTAACGGCTGTCAAGGGCGTATTTTGGACTTGAACGCCAACGCCAAAGATTGGTTCGCCATTGCGTGCATTGGAAACGATACCCGTTATTTCGGTTGCCGAAGCGGTCGAAATGGAGATTGCTGTAAGTAGCAAATAAAAATAATATTTCATAACAATTGGTTTGGGCAGCATTTCTATAGGTCAGTGTTTGGCGACCCGCTTATAGTGTGCTGCTTTTTTTTAAATGTTGAGTTTAAATTAGGATTAAATGGGATTTTTTTGGGATTAAATGGGATTGATTTTTAGGATTTTTAGGATTAAAATCCTAAAAATCCTAAAAATCCTAAAAATCAATCCTATTTAATCCCAAAAAATCTCATTGAATCCTAATTCAACGGATTTATTCCGCTTGTTCCTTTGTGAAAGGCAACGTTGGCATTTGCATTACTGTCCCTGTTGGAAATCCGTACAAATCATACAATTTCTGAATCGCTGGTTTTAGTTTTTCTAAGGCGGCTACTGTCCGATTCGATAAAGAATCTCCTTTTGCCGTAAACCCAATCGCTACAGGCCATGTATAATTCGTCGGAATCACCTTGAAACGATTTTTATACAAATACTTATTTTGATAACCTGCTGTCGGTCCCCAAATGAATGCTGCATCTGCTTTGCCTTCTGCCAAAAGTTCCATGGCTTTTTCTGGAAAAAAAGCATACAAGTATTTGACATCGCCAATAATGTTTAAACCCTCGTGCGGCGGCGAACCACTTGCGATAATCACGGTTTTCCCGCGCAAATCTTCCGCTTTCGCAACCGTCGAATTTTGAGGCAGTACCAAAGCATAGCCCATATCTGCGAAACTATTCGTCAATTGGACTTTATTCGGAATCAACCACTTTCCTTTCGTTCGAGGCAATCCAATTTGCGCTGTACAGCGTCCTGCAAGCAAACCTTCCCGAATCGGGCGACTGTTGAAGGATGCCATTACATAAGCAGGTTTTGGATTCATATCCAATTCTGTTGCTAAGGCTTCTCCTAAATCGACATAGAACCCGCGCAATTTAGTTTGCGTATCGCGCACCGACGCGCTAAATGGCATGTCATATTCCAGCGCACAAAATTCAAAAATAGGTTTGGAAACTTTCGGTTCATTTTTACAAGCTGCCGCTACGATACAGCACAAAGAAATCCCAAGCAACGAATGTAAAGTTTTGATTTTCATATAAAGTTAAAAAATTCAAATGTGGTGTGGATTGGAACGCGGATGACGCGGATTGGGGCGGATTTTCACGGATTTTTTTTCTAAACGGTACATTTGAATCATGATTCAAAAAAATCCGTGAAAATCCGCCCCAATCCGCGTTATCCGCGTTCCAATTCGCACAACATGTTTAATTATTTACCACCATTTAAAGCATAAACCGTGATTTTACCACCCGCAGGCGTAGCAGCAACCATCGCTTTACCCAAATCACCGCCTACAAACCCAGGGATAACGCTCGGACGACCTTCCAAAATAGCGACATATTGTTTGCCATCTACTTCATAAGTCATCGGTGCCGCGCAAACACCAGAACTTGTTTTCGTAGTCCAAGCAGAAGCACCTGTTTTAGCATCTACTGCATTGAAGGTACCTTCCAAGTTGCCAAAGAAAACCAAACCACCCGCAGTTGTCATTGCACCACCAGGAATTGGGAATTTTTGAGGAATGCTCCACACTTTTTTCTTAGCAATTGGATCCCAAGCAATATACTCGCCCGGTTGAACACCTTTGTCATAAACAATATTCCATTCTGCACCCAAGAAAAACTTACCTTTATTATACTTCACATCCGCCATTTTGAAATCCATACCTGCATTGTTCGCAGGGATATAGACCAAACCCGTTCCCGGATTGAAAGCCATCGGCTGCCAGTTTTTACCACCGATGAAACTTGGATAAGCTGCTTTAACTGTATTTTTAGTCGTCAAACGATATTTCGGGTCTTCCACAGGGCGACCTGTTGCAACATCAATGCTTTTTGCCCAGTTTACCTTAACGAATGCCTCCGCAGAAACCAATTTACCCGTAGCACGATTGATAGTATAGAAGAAACCATTCCGGTCCGCCTTCATCAAAACAGGCGTTTTAGCCCCTGCGATGTCCAAATCCGCTAAAACCGATTCGTTTACACCATCATAATCCCATGCATCATAAGGCGTGCCTTGATAATGCCATTTGATTTTGCCATCTTCTGGGTTGATAGCGAGCGTACTTGCACTATATAAGTTATCACTTTTGCCCGTATTTGCATCCGTACCGCGCAAAGAAGCATTCCAAGGAGAAGGGTTAGATGTACCCCAATAAACGGTTTTAAGTTCTGGGTCGTAAGAACCGATGAACCAAGGTGCAGCACCACCTGTTTTCCAAGCATCGCCCTTCCAAGTAGCCGCTACAGCAGGGTCTGTACCTGGAACCGTCAATGTTTTCCACACTTGCTTGCCATCCGCAACGTTGTACGCGCTCAAATAACTTTCAGAACCGTATTCACCACCGCCGTGACCCGTGATGACTTTATCGCCCACCACTAACGGCGGAGAAGTAATCACAGAACCTTGTTTGTAATCCACGACTTGTGCTGTCCAAAGTTCTTTTCCATCCGCAGCATTCAAGCAAGTCAATTTGCCATCCAAACGACCGACAAATAATTTACCATTGCTATATGAAGCACCGCGATTCACGATACCACAACAAGCAAAAGAAGCAAAATCATTTGGAACTTTCAAATCCACTTCCCATTTCGGCGCGCCCGTTTTCGCGTCGAATGCGTGAATGTATTTTGGACCCGAAGCCGTCGTTACGAAAATCATCCCGTCTGCGATGATAGGCGTACATTCTTGCGCTTCGTCATTTTTCAAAGACTGTTCCCAAGCTAATTTTAAATCTTTGGCATTCGCAGGCGTAATTTGGTTCAACGTACTGTAACGTTGATTGCTTTGGTCACCGCCATAGTAACTCCATGATTTAGCAGCTGGTGCTGCGGTAGCTGCTGGTTTGTCTTTTTTAGCGTCAGCTTTTGGAGCTTCGCTATTACATTGGTAGAAAGCGGCTGCAAATAAAAACACTGCTGCCGTGTTACCGAGTATTCGAGTAGTCATATTGAACGAAATTAATAAGTTGAAAAAAAATGATAGCAATTAATATTCTATTTCCACATCCCAATCCAAAATGAACCCGACGCAAATGTAAATTAAAATTAGATTGGTAGTAGATAATTTCAGCAAAATAAAAAATAAAAGAAACAAAACTTGAATTCTGTTTGTAAGACAAAATTATCATTCGATTTCATATCCCTGTTGTCCGATTCTACCAAAAGCTAATACAATTCTATCAAAATGAAAACGTTGTTCTTGAAAAGCATATTTTTAGGAACTTTTTAATGAAAATACCAAATATTTGTGCTATATTTGTATCCCGAATCAATATTTTTTGAAACTTTTTGAATTGAAATCAAAAAAATATATGGAATCTATTTTGAAAAAGAGCGTTCCGTTTGTACGGATGGATGAATGTTTGTTGGGTTATTACAAAACGCATCAAGAAATGTTTGTAAAAATCTATCAAAATGAGCCGCTGGGTGAAGGGAATACGATTGTTTTTTTGCACGAGGGGTTGGGTTCTGTCACGCAATGGCGTGATTTTCCTCGAATGATTGGGGAATCTACACAATATAATGTATTTTTGTACGACCGGTTGGGTCATGGCAATTCGAGTGCGACGGTTGAAAAAAGAGGTTTGGACTATCTTGAAAAGGAGGCTTGGGAAATCTTACCTCCGCTTTTGCAACATTATGGGATTAAAAATCCGATTTTGGTGGGGCATAGTGATGGCGGTTCGATTGCGCTGTTGTATGCGGCGCGTTTTCCCGTTAAAAAATTGATTACGGAAGCGGCTCATGTTTTGGTGGAAGACCTTACTTTGGCAGGGATTCGGGAAGCGATAACGCGAAAAGCATTTTTGATAGAGCGATTAAGTCGTTATCATGGCGATAAAACGGAAGCGTTATGGTCTTCGTGGACGGATACATGGTTGAGTGATTTTTTTCAAACTTGGAATATTGAAGCGCATTTGCCTAAGATTACTTGTCCGTCTTTGATTATTCAAGGTGAAAAGGATCCTTATGGAACGGATTTACAAGTCGAACGCATTGTTTCTGGGATTGGCGCGCCTGCAAAAGCATTGTTGATTCCTGAAATGGGTCATACGCCGCATTATGAAGCGAAAGAAATTGTTTCTGAATCGATTATCCATTTTATTTTGGATAATTTTAACGAATTCAAGTGATGGGGGACGTTGGAATTAGGATTAAATTGGATTTTTTTGGGATTAAATGGGATTGATTTTTAGGATTTATTGGATTTTTAGCCTTTCAATCCTACGAATCCTAAAAATCAATCCCATTTAATCCCAAAAAAATCCAATTTAATCCTAATTCCAACGTACCACACCATATTTATAATCATTCAAAAAAATGTCAAACCATCTAAGTTACATCAACGGTATCGG
>JBDKKX010000435.1:0-5023 GCA_039795795.1 Bacteroidota bacterium
AAGTGATACTGCAACTTACGCTATCAATGCCCGCAGAAGTGATACTGCAACTTACGCTATCAATGCCCGCAGAAGTGATACCGCAACTTATGCTATCAATGCCCGCAGAAGTGATACCGCAACTTATGCTATCAATGCCCGCAGAAGTGATACTGCAACTTACGCCATCAAAGCCCGCCGAAGTGATACCGCAACTTACGCTATCAATGCAGACACAGCTAAATTTGCATGGAAGGCGCGTCGAGCAGATACTGCACAATTTGCTTGGCTTTCAGATAGTACGCGCCGCGCAACGTTCGCATACAACGCTCAAATGGCACAAACTGCGCAAACCGCGCAAACGGCAGTGGATGATTTGGATAAAGACCCTGGTAATGAAATCCAGTCATTAAGTTTAACGGGTAATACATTGACCTTGAGTAATCCGCGTGGTGCAGATTTTAGTGTAAACTTAACCAGTCATGCTTTTAGGGCTCCTGGTGCGTCTATTGAATATCCATTAGGGATTATTGGGGAAGCGGTTATCGTAACGACGAATTATAATGTGCCTCCTGGTAAAACCTTTTTTGTCAGTGTCGTGAATACAACGATAGAGTTATCGGATGGCAAAGTCTTGTACGCAGAACCAGGGATGCCCATTATTCCAGAAAACACCATGATTACAACCTGTTATTGCACAGGGATTTTGCTGACGAATGAAGGCTATATTTCCCCTGTGATATTGGATTTTACAAACCCAAGTTATGAATATACCGTTCCAAATGGCAAAACTTTGATTTTAAAAAGTGGTAAGACTTCAGGAGGACGGTTAGATTTACAAATAGAGAATGATAATTTTAATTTTTATACGACGGGGAATCAATCCCCTCGACTTATCGTGGTAACAGGGGGAAAGCGCATCAAAAAGCCTATCACCTTAATACCCAGTGATAAATTAGTCTTAACAGGATATTTACTCTCAAATTGATCATGATAGCGTTTTAGCGTCCGAAATGAGGGGCTTCGTCCCCTCAATCCGGTTTTTTTTAATCATTTCGAGTCATGATGAATCTTAATGTTCAATGATAATTCATTAACAACCCATTATTTATAAAATTCATCATTCATTAATTCATCATTTCAAGTCATGCAAAAACAAATTATTTTTTTTATAATAAACTTCTTTATTTACTCGGCATCGGCGCAGCAAATCAAACGACAAACTTTGAGTAGCAGGGGAGGCGTAACCAATCAAACCCCCAATGCGCCATTTCGAGTGAGTTATACGGCGGGTTCTTGCCCAGGTTGTAATACGTTGCATGCTGGGGCAAATGCTCCTTTTTTTCGACAAAATTTCCAACAACCGCCCAATCCAGATGAAATTCGGAATCCGCCTAATTGTTTGTCCAGCGCACTTTTTGATTTTCAAGAGACATTAGGGGGCTCGTGTGGTGCTTATTATGATTTTCAGTATGTGGGTGGCACAACAGGTGCTTCGTATTTATGGGATTTTGGGGTGGATGCAACACCGCGTTATTCGCAACAGGCAAACCCTACTCAAATTGTTTACTTAACGGCGGGTTATAAACCCGTTTCATTGAGGATTCAAAAAGATAGTTGTGTTGCCAGTACCGCGCATTTAATCTATATTGACCCGCAAAGATTAGGCTTTGGCGCGCAAACACAAATAACGAATGTTCAATGTTTTGGAACGAAAACGGGTACCATTCGATTAGCAGTTAATGGCGGTGCTGGTATTAAAAAATTTCATTGGTCAACTGGCGATACCACACAAAATATAACCCAGTTGGCAGCTGGTCGCTACCAATGTACGATGACAGATGCTAATAATTGTCGGTTTGTAATAGACACGGTGGTTAAACAAGCAGATAAAAAATTGATTATCAATGCCGTAACAACGAATGCGACTTGTAAAGATTATCGAGATGGTTCTTTATTATTGCTGCTATCGGGTGGCATAACGCCTTATCAAGTGACTTGGCAAACAGGGGATTCTGGATTGAAATTGGATTCCTTAAAGGGAGGGCAATCTTATAAAGTAAATGTAAAAGATGCGGTAGGTTGCCCATTAGACACTGCCTTAAAGGTGGGTTTTCGATGTGACACGGCATCCAATCGAATTGCGAATGGGATTTTTGATGTGATTACACCCAATGGAGATGGCAAAAATGATACTTGGATAGTTAAAGAGATTGAAAGTTTTCCGAATAATAGTGTTTTTATTTACAATCGTTGGGGCAATACCATGTATTACAAGAAAGGATATGCGAATGAGTGGGCGGGTACGAACCAAGCAGGAGAACCCCTTGCTGTTGGTGCTTATTTCTACGTCATCCGACTCAACGACGAGAATAATACTGTCTATACAGGTTCCGTAACAGTTGTCCGTTAAAAAGACTTTGGAAGGAGTCACACATTTGTAGTTAATGAAGTTTTGTTTTGTCTTAGGTGAAGCGATGTAATTGCGTTTTCCGATTCGTGAGTATGTCGCTTTTTTTACAATTCAAAATGTAATATATAAAAATAGAGGGTTAATGAAGTTTGTTTGACGTAAGCGATATGCGTTTATTTTATTTTTGAAATTAAAAACATATCGCTTTTTTTGAAAATTACGCAGCTACACTTTTCGGCACAGATTAAACCGATTCAACGAGATTTTCACAGATTTTTTTTGGGATTTTAAGCATTGAAAATCCCAAAAAAAATCTGTGAAAATCTCGTTGAATCGGTTTAATCTGTGATGAAAAGTATTTTTGTCCCGTACTGAGGAAATAAATCAAAAAGTAGAGCCACCAAAACGAATTATATTTTTATCCAATTACTTTCTCTATGATGGATTATAATCCATCCTTTATGCTTATTAAAAATGAATCGCAAAACTATTTTAGCCGCCATCACTTACTTAACACAAAATATTGCTTTTTTAACTGCCCAGCAGTATCCTATGTACACCAATTATATCATCAACAGTATTGGTTTTAATCCAGCTGTTGCTGGCACAGTGGATTATGTGGATACACGGCTCACGTACCGAACGCAATGGGTTTCGGTAACGGGCGCGCCTCAAACGGAATTAGCGTCGGTTTACGGAAAAATCAAAAAAATGCCTATTGGACTGGGTTTGAATGTAATGAATGATGAAGCAGGTCGATTGAATAGGGTAGGAGCGACGGTTAATGCCAGCTATATTCAGCGATTGAATAAAAAAATGCGTTTGCATTTTGGCTTGGGACTTGGCGCGTATAATTTTCGATTAAAAGATCCTGTTTTTGTGCGCGACCTCAACGATTTGACCATTGAAGGGGCGCAGAATGGGCTTTGGGCACCTGATTTGGGCATTGGAACGTATTTGCAGGCTGAAAAATGGTTTGTCGCCGTTTCGATTCCGCATCTTTTTCAAAAAAAATTATTGTTTAATCCCGATTCTACCGTCATCAATCCATCACAACTCATTCGGCATTATTATGGGATGGCGGGGTATCGATTCAATTTAACGAATAAATTGGATGTAGAACCGTCCGTCATGATTAAGTATGTTAAAAATGTACCTGTTCAATATGAAGGTTCGATTCGCTTTTTTTTCGATAATAAGTTTTGGATAGGCGGTTCTTATCGTTCGGAAGATGCTTTGGCGGGTATGTTTGGCATTCAATATGACAAAATGATGTTTGCATATTCTTATGATGTGACGACCTCTCAACTTAGGAATAAAAGTGCGGGCAGTCATGAAGTGAGTTTGGGTTGGAAATTTGGGGTGAAATGCCCCGATAAAGATGGGGATGGGGTTTGCGATAAAGACGATAAATGCCCTGATGAACCTGGGAAACCCGAATTAAATGGTTGTCCGCCGCCGAAAGAACCAGAAAAAAAGAAAGATGACCGAGATGGGGATGGGGTTTTGGACAAAGACGATAAGTGTCCAGATGAACCTGGTCCGAAAGGTAATAAAGGTTGTCCATTTATTGACCGAGATGGGGATGGGATTCGAGATGATATAGATAAATGTCCAGATATACCGGGTAGTTTGGCAAATGCGGGTTGTCCGTACAATGACCGTGATATGGATGGCATTCCAGATGAGCAGGATAAATGCCCCGATGTACCGGGTGTCCCAGAAACGGGGGGCTGTCCTCCCAATAGTGACCGCGATAAAGATGGCATTCCAGACGACCAAGATAAATGTCCCGATACGCCTGGGGTGGTTATTTTTAATGGTTGTCCCGAAGGAGGCGACCGAGATAAAGACGGTATTCCCGATAGTGATGATAAATGCCCGAATACAGCAGGAGGGGGGAGTAAAGATGGTTGCCCTGTTCCGACCGATAGAGATAAGGAAATTTTGGACTTGGCGATTCGGAATTTGTATTTTGATACGGATAAATCCATTGTTCGCCCCCCTTCTTTTAAAGATTTGAATCGGTTAGCCAACGTGTTGATTCAAAGGAAGGATTGGAAATTAAAAATTATTGGTCATGCGGATGCGCGAGGCAAAAGAGAACATAATTTGGAACTTTCCAAGAAACGGGCGATGGCTACTAAAAATTATCTTATTTCAAAAGGCGTTTCGCCAACGGTTTTGGAGATTGATTATCTGGGCGATAAAACGCCTGCTGCACAGGGGAAAGATAAAGCCAGTTTACAAT
Source organism: Bacteroidota bacterium (assembly GCA_039795795.1). Taxonomy (GTDB): domain Bacteria; phylum Bacteroidota; class Bacteroidia; order Chitinophagales; family Saprospiraceae; genus JAAFJT01. The sequence goes on from JBDKKX010000435.1 coordinate 4,644, forward strand.
TAAATCGGCGGGTCGAAATGGAATTTCTTTTTGATTAAAAGGATGGAAGATTGAGTTTGGTTTAAAATAAATTTAAGGTTTATGATTTTGTGAGCTGCTGATACTTTTCGGCAGCTTTTTTTTATGAGATGGCGTTGGAATTTGGAATTAGGATTAAATGGGATTTTTGGGGATTAAATAGGATTGATTTTTTAGGATTTATTGGATTGAGTATTTTAATTTAATCCGATGAATCCTAAAAAATCAATCTTATTTAGACATTGTTTATTCTACTGAGTTTTAAAAAAAATAATATGATTAGGGGCAAAAAAATTGGCGAAGAATTAGTAATGGGTTGGGTACGAAACAAATCCATTTATCTAAAACTTCGCCGTGACAAA
>JBDKKX010000436.1:0-4980 GCA_039795795.1 Bacteroidota bacterium
CAAACCTCGTTGGATGAATACAATCTTCATTTAGCAGAATTGGAAAATAAGCGCAGGGCATTGGCTCAATTGGAAACAGAAGCAAAAACATTTTCTAAAACGGTTTTTTATGCGGTGAAAGCAGAGTTTGGAGATCAATCTGCGGAATATGGGCATGTTGGAGGACAAGCCGTTCGCAAAAAAACAAAAATACGTGAAAATAAAACGGTTTAAAGTCTTTTAATTTTTATTTTAAGTTTTTAAGTTTTAAGTTTTAAGTTTTAAGTTCGGGAAACTTTCCAAGTTTCCCGAACTTGTATAAATAAGGTCTCGCATAAGTTCGGGAAACTTTCCAAGTTTCCCGAACTTGTATAAATTAAGGTCTCGCATAAGTTCGGGAAACTTTCCAAGTTTCCCGAACTTGTATAAAATACCTATTATCAGTATAACTTATCCAAATCAAAATCAATTTCATGCTTCATCCGATTCAATTGCGGCATCAATTGCATGCGCATCCCGAATTATCAGGTCAAGAAAGTTGGACAGCGGCGTTCATCGTCACGCAACTTCAACAAATGGGTATTACAAAAATTTATACTCAATTTGCACAACACTCTGTTTTAGCCGAAATTGAGGGACAAAATAAGGGTAAAACGATTCTTTTTCGCTGTGAATTGGACGCTTTACCCATTCAAGAAGTTAATTTATTTGAATATCGTTCTGTTAAATTAGGTGTTTCGCACAAATGTGGGCATGATGGACATTGTGCAACGATGTTGGCTTTTGCGCAAAAGTTAATGGATCAACCGATTACGCAAGGTAAAATATTATTATTTTTTCAATCCGCAGAAGAAATTGGAGCAGGAGCGCGAATTGCAATTGAATCCAAGATTTTGGATGCCTTTTCGATAGATTTTGTTGTTGCCTATCATAATTTGCCCTCCTTTCCTTTGGGTTCGGTAATTTGTAAAAAAGGGGTTTTTACACCTTCTGTGGAGAGTTTCAGTGTGAAATTCATGGGTAAAAGTTGTCATGCGTCTGTACCTGCACAGGGGGTTTGCCCTGCGACCGCGATTGCAGCATTGATTCAAAACATGAATCAATGGCATCAACCCGATAAAACGAAACCCCATTATTTTGTGGCAACACCGATTCACATACAGATGGGCGAACGGGCGTATGGCACAATGGCAGGTTTTGGAGAAGTGGGTTACACGATTCGGACTTGGGAAAGTCGCATTTTAGAGCTGTATAAACAACAAATCATTCAAACAATCCATACTATTTGTACGAAGGAGGGTTTAACTTTTGAAATTTCATGGTTTGAATCGTTTCAATCTAATACAAATGATGTAGCTGCTTTTGAGCAAATTAAATTAGCATCTATTCATAATCAATTGTCATTCATTGAGATAGCGGAACCTTTGGATTTTGGAGAAGATTTTGGGTTGTTTACAAATATTTATAAAGGAGCGATGTTTGGATTGGGTTCGGGCGAGAATTGTCCTGCGTTACACACTGCCGATTATGATTTTCCAGATGACTTGATTGAAATTGGGCGTAATTTATTTTACCAAGTGAGCGAAGGTCTGAATTCGGATTTTTGAGATTCTTAGGATTACAAAAGGATTGATTTTCAAAAATTGTTAAAATTAAATCTTATAAATCCTTGAAAATCAATTTTTTCGTAATCCTGTAAATCCGAATTTAAACGAATCATTATTCTTGAAAATAAACCCGTTTCACCCGTTCCGAAACATTCGTAAAAATTTCATACGGAATCGTATCCAACACTTTTGCTAATTCATTTACAGACACATTGGAACCAAAAATCTCTACTTCATCGCCTTCTTTGGCTTCGGAAATATGCGTAATATCAATCATACACATATCCATACAAACGCCACCTACAATGAATGCTCGTTTTCCATGCAACCAAACGGCAAATTTACGATTCCCCGCCCCGCGCAATAAGCCATCTGCATAGCCAATACTAATTGTCGCAATCCGCATTGCATTCACCGCAACACCGCGTCGAGAATAGCCAATCGTATCGCCCGCAGGAATGGTTTTTATTTGCGAAATCGTTGCTTTTAAGGTTTGTACGCATTGCAAATTTTTTTGAATCGTTTGACTGCCATCAATGCCGTACAAACCAATCCCCAATCGCACCATATCGAAACGCGCTTCGGGAAAACGCACGATTCCACTCGAATTTAAAATATGCCTCAACGGTTTGACTGCCCAATCTTGGGTCAACGTTTCATACATCTCTTTAAATTGTTTGAATTGTGCTTGTGTGAAGGCATCAAATTGAGGGTTTTCGCTCGCTGCCAAGTGCGAAAATGCCGATTGTACTTGAATTTGAGGATTATTTTTCAAAATACACATCAATTCAGGCAAATCGGCAGGTGAAAAACCCAATCGGTGCATGCCTGTATCGAATTTAAGGTGAATTTTTTGCGTTTCATTTTTATCGGTAAATCCAACAAATTGATTCAATAACCTTAAACTATAAATTTCGGGTTCTAAATCATAGCGCGCCATCGCTTCAAAACTCGCAGGTTCGGGATTCAAAACCATCATCGGCAATTTAATGCCTGCGTTGCGCAAGTCAATGCCTTCATCCGCGTAGGCAACGGCTAAATAATCGGTTTTATGGTATTCCAACAGGCGACCAACTTCATGGCTGCCATTTCCATACGCAGACGCTTTGACCATCACCATCATTTTTACCGAAGGGTCGAGTAACTTTTTGAAAGTCAATAAGTTATGAGAGAGCGCATTTAAGTTTACTTCTAAAACAGTCTTATGTGTTTTTTGTGCAAGTCTATCTGCGATGCGTTCAAATTCAAAAATCCGCGCGCCTTTTAATAAAATCACTTCATTTTGAAAAGCTCTATTTTGAATATTTTTTAAAAATTCTGGCGTAGTTGCATAAAATTCGGCGCGTACACAGGTCGGGTCAATCCAATGTTGCATCAAAACAATGTCCGAACCAATTCCAATCACTCGTGTAATCTTTTTTTCGCAAAGCATTTCTGCCACTTTTCGATACAAGGTTTCTAAATCTTGTCCACTTTGCAAAATGTCCGACATAATCAATGTTTTCGTGGCTCTTCCCGCGCCTTGCTGCACCATAAAATCCAGCGCAATATTCAAAGAAGTTAAATCCGAGTTATATGAGTCGTTGATAACCAAACAGTTATTCACGCCCGCTTTCAATTCAAGGCGCATGGCAACCGCTTCAAGTCGCGCCATGCGTTCCGCAATCACCGTCGGTGCGTAACCCATTTGCAGCAACGTCATCCAACAAGAAATCGCATTTTCAATCGAAGCATGGTCTGTAAATGGAATCGTCGTTTCAATGGCTTGATTTTTAAACAATCCTTTTAAAAGCGTTTTATTGCCTACATTTTGTATCGAATTGACATATAAATCTGCGGGCAATTTCAAATTTCGAGTCCAACCCGTCAAAATATGCTCTGCAACATTTAATCTTTCGCGCATTTGCAATCCTTTGACCCGCGCCAAAACGGTTTCTTCCGCAATATGTGCCGTTCGGCGCGCTTCTACGCCATAAATAATATGTTTTGCATTTTTAAACAATTTGAATTTTTCCATCGTTTTCTCCTTCGGCGATGCAAAACCTTCACTATGAGCCGTTCCCAACATGGTAAATACGCCAATGGTTGGGTCAATCATCGGTTGCAAGTGCGCCATTTCGCCTTTTTCAGAAATGCCCGCTTCAAAAATAGCCAAAGTATGTTCGGGTTTAATTTGCCAAACTGAGAGCGCGACCCCAATTTGCGAATTATAACTTTTCGGACTTCGGACGATATGATGGTCGGGTTGGAGGAGTTGAAAAAGCCATTCTTTGACCATCGTTTTGCCATTGCTGCCCGTGATGCCGATGACTTGCAAATTCGGAAATTGGCGACGATGATGCGTTGCTAATTGCTGCAAAGCGCGCAAACAATCATTGACTTTTATAAAATTCGCATTTGTAAATAATTGAATATCAATTGGTTCAGAGATGATAAATTGTCTAACGCCTTTAGCGTAGAGGTCAGTAATAAATTGATGTCCATCATGTCGCTTGCCGACAATGGCAAAAAAAAGAGAGTTTTTAGGAAACATCACGCGCCGACTATCCAAAAGAATATGTGCGATTTCTGCTTCCACAAATGTCGAATGGAGCAATACTCCATTCAGTATCGCTGCGATTTGGGTAATAGAATAAATCATGTCCCGTATGACGGTCTTATTTGTAGTTTGATGTCAAAACGGGGCAAAGATAAGGATTTGTTATCAATTTTGACGTAATGTAAAATGGATATGGTGAATTTTGCAAATTATAACGAATTTATTTTGTTATCAAAATAAAATTTTAATTTTTATCAATTTTAAAAACTTAATTCTTGATTAACCATTTTGTTATCTACTTTTTTCAATCCTAACAATTCTTTTGCATTTTGAATCGCTGCCTGTGTCGGCGGATTTTGGCTTAACATGGTTGCAATACTCCGAATTTTTTCCTCCTTCGTGAGCAAACGCACATGCGTAACCGTCCGTTCGGGCAAATGTTTTTTGTAAACAAAATAATGCGCATCTGCTTTTGCAGCCACTTGGGGCGAATGTGTTATCGCAACGACTTGATGTTCCGCTGATAACGCTTGCAAAATATTCCCCATTTTTAAAGCCACATCGCCTGAAACGCCAGAATCAATCTCATCAAAAATCAAAGTCGGCAATGGAATCGCTGCCGCAACCAAGGATTTGGTACACAAGGTCAATCGACTTAATTCGCCTCCCGAAGCAACTTCTCGAATTGGTTGAAAACGAGAACCTTTATTTGCAGCAAATAAAAATTCAATATGATCACTGCCTGTTGTTGTAAACTCTTGATTCTCAATAATTTGTATTTTTAAACGAGCGTGTTCCATACTCAATTGATGCAACATTTCATGAATTTTTTGTTCAAAAGCAGGAATCGCCGCT
>JBDKKX010000437.1:0-4969 GCA_039795795.1 Bacteroidota bacterium
CCTGAATTAGTGGCTAAAACATTGTGTTTTGCGATTTTGAAAATCGCCATTCAAGAAAATCGAAAATGTTATTTAATTTCGTTTTCGACGCAGATTGAAACCTTAAACTTGTCGGATTTTAAAAATTCGATGGAAAAATTATTACAATTTTTAGCTATGTCTTTTCAGGGTGGCACCGATGCAACCCCTGCAATTCAAGAATCGTTACGCATGTTGCAAACCCAAGATTACAAAAAAGCAGATGTATTAATGATTTCTGATTTTGTCATGCCCCATTTTGACACAACCACACAGGCGCAGATTCAAGCAGCAAAAGTAAAAAAAACACAATTTCATAGTTTAGTGATTGGCAATAGCCAAAATCAAGGTGTAATAAGTGATTTTGATAATAACTGGTTTTACGATATTAATAGTCGGGGTTCGATGATAACCTTAGTACAAAATTTGTCAAATTTAAAATAAACCAAATTTTATTTGACTTTTTTTTAAAACAATTCGTTCGTACTTTTGGCGTTTTAGCGCAAAATAAAAATCAAATACAGAAAATAAAATCATAAATAATTGATTATCAAACGTTTGGAAGGTTTGAAACCTTCCAAACGGTATTTATATCGCCGCATTCGCGCTAAAAATGCGGAAGAATCATAATTTTTATGAGTCACAACCTTAGTCCAGCCAATTTTATCAATCCAAACCCTCGTTTAATCCCAATTCCAACTGAGCATTCAACCGTTCATTACCTAATTTTGCTGCAACCGATATTGCTTCGCCTCGAATCCTTCGAGCCATTGCAAAATTGTTCATTTTAAATAATGTTTTACTTTTATCTATTAAACATTGACCTAAAATCAATTGATTATTAATTTGTTTGCTAATGTTAATTGCTTCATCAAAATATTCAATCGCTTTCACAAATTTTTGTTCTGCGAATAGGATTTCGCCTAACCCGTGTAATGCTTTTGCAATGCCTTTTCGATAGCTCAAAGAACGGCATAAAAGAAGGCTTTGCTCCAAATATTGATACGCAATGTCCCATTCTCGGCGCGTCGAGTGCAATTTGCCCAGCAATTCACAAGCAATCGCAATGCCTTGTCGGTCGCCCAGTTCGCGGGTGAGGCGCATGTCTTCCTCTAAAAAGGTTGCCGCCTTTTCCAAATCGCCTTTCAATCGATGCACGTTGCCAATACAGCCTACCACAATAGATACTAATTGCTTGTTATTCAATTGTTTAGCAAAATTCAAACCTTGTTCAAAATACGTTAAAGCGGCATCATCGTTGCCTTGTTCCGAATAAACAATGCCGATATTGATGCTCAAAATGGCTTTTCCAGCCGTATCGCCCGCTTGTTCGCATTCGTGTAAAGCGTTTTTTTGTGCCAAAACGCCTGATTCATAGTTGCCTTGATTCATATACGTTAAACCAAGATTTGAAACAATTTGTGGCGCAACTCGACCTAAAATAGTTGCATATTGTTGAAAAAGGGTGATGCTTTTTAAAAAGGCAGTTTCTGCTTTTGGATACGCGCCTTGCCGAAAATACAGATTGCCCAAATGTCCTAAAACAAGGGCAGATTTTGGATTTTTAAAATGCTTATCCAATTGATAATCAATAGTTTCGGAAGATTCCAAGTATTGCAAAGCGGTTTCAAGATAAGATTTAGCCACCTGATAATTGCCTTTCAACATCTCTAATTGACCGATTGCGCCGATGCTATCCGCCTTTAATGCAGGGTGATTTGTGGCTTCTGCGCGGTCGAGGGCTTCGTAAAAATGAATTGCGGCATCTTGCCATTTGCCCGTGAGTTGCAAAATCGCTCCTTTTTCCAACAAAACTTGTGCAGATTCGATTTGTTCAAAAGGCTCATTCAACCATTTCAATTGTCGGTCGTAAAAATCTAAAGCAGCTTGATTTTGAAACCGCAAACGAGCTTGACTTGCAGCTTTGCGCAAAAAAATTAACGCATGTTGTTTTTCCTCTGCCTGTTCGTAATGAAACGCTAAATCAATAAATCGTTCTTCAAGCGCGTCTTTATAAACTTTTTGTATCGCTTTTGCAATCAAACCATGTAAATGACGGACTCGATTTTTCAATTGCATTTCGTAAACCGCTTCTCGCAACAAAGTGTGTCGAAAAATATAATGCACTTCGTCAATCGTTCGCCAAATTTGTCCTTTCTCTGCATTTTTGATGGATTCGCGTAATGCTAATTGTTCTGCAAAAGACTCTTTTTTCAATTTTTTATTTCGCTCTAATGCGTGTATATTTTGTTGTGACAACATAACTTCATTCAAAATAGGCAATTCAAACGCTCGTCCAATGACTGCTGCTGCTTTCACGGTTTCTTTCACGCGGTCGGAAAGGCGGTCAATGCGCGCCGTCAAAATAGCTTGAATGGATTCGCCCGCTAATATTTTCAAATCATCCGCCTTAAAACGACCTGATTGCAATTGCCAAATCGGGTTTTCCTCTGTTGGCATTTTCAACAAATTGTTTTCTTTAAAATATGCCAACATTTGTTCTACATAAAAGGGATTGCCATGTGCGACACGCTGCAACAACGCAGCTAAATCGGGATGAGGTTTTCCTTTTAATTGATTTTCAATGAGTTGTAAAATTGTGTTAGGTTCTAACAATTTTAATTCGACTTCATCGTATAAAACTTTATTTTGTTTTAAAAAATGAGGTTTTACCGAATATTCTTTTAAGCCCTCATCTGAAAAACGTGCTGTCATCAATAAAGCAATCGGAATTTCCACCAAATTCGGTACAAAATATTGCAAAAAAGCAATCGTTGCATCATCCGCCCAATGCACATCTTCCAATTCCACACAAACCGTTTGGATTTTAGACAAAATTTCAAAAAATAAATGAAATGCAGATAAGGTATTCTCATGCCGCCCTTTCGCGTCCAATTGTTCCCACAAACTGTCCGCCGCAACAGGCAAACCCATTAACGCCGCCAAAATAGATTCCATTCGTTGCCATGAAGCGAAAGTATTTTTATTATTTTTAATTTGTAAAGCAATGTTTTTAAAGGTATTATCAAAACGAATTCGATTTTCAACCATCGAATACTCAATCGATTGTTTAAAATAATTTTTTAAACCATAAATAAATGGGTTAAAAGGTTTGCGCAAAATGCGGTCGCATTGGCAAATCAACCAAATAATATTTTTTTTATCGTTTTTTTGATGGATTAAAATTTGCTTTTTCAATTCATAAACCAAACGGCTTTTGCCCGCGCCTGCTTCTCCAAAAATCGCGCAAACACAACCTTTTTTGACTCCAAATGCTTTTTCAACCGTCGCATGCAATCGGTTCAACTCCTCATCGCGCCCAACCATGAGGTTCACTTCGTTTGTAAAAGCATTGTTTTCCATCGTTCCGCGCCGCAATAATTGATAGATATTAGTCGTTTCTACAAAACCTTTATAATGAATTGTCGATTTTTTTTCAAATATAAATTGTTGATTTTTAGCAATTTGTGCATCTGTAACGAGGTCGCCCCAATTTGCGTTTTGAACCATGCGCGCCGCTAAATTGACAGATTTTCCTGCAATCGCATATTGTCTTCGCGCCACTCCGCCTACTTCACCTGCGTAAGCAAGCCCCGTCGTTAATCCAATTTTAAACTTAAAGTTTTGATTTATTTGCTCGCTCAATTCCTTTTTCAAACTTAATGCAAATTCAAGGGCGCGCACTTCATTATTTTCAAAAGCAACGGGCGCGCCAAAAAAACCAACCAATAATGCGCCCTTGTCCCCAAAATCAATCTCTTTGAAATAACCCGAAAATTGTTGAAAATGGTCAATAACCGTTTCCGCGAAAAGATTAAATCGTTGATAATCAATGATTTCAGCATTTTCCTCCACCAAAATAAAGACCGAAACCACTTGTCTAAATTCCGATTGATGCTTGGAAAGCAAGGGCAATTGAGCCGCCGTCTGCCCCGTTTTCAACGTCCGCAACAACCAACGCGCCTCTCGTATCGTATATCGCAACTCATAATTATCAAACTGCTTTTTGAAAAAAACATCTGCAAGCATTTCATGCGGCTGCGCTGCACGTTGCGCTTCGGCAGCATTATCAATCGCTTGACCGCGAAACCATACCACATTTTGTTTGGTTAAACCCCATTCCACCTTGCCAAAAGACATTCCAATCCGCACTTTAACCCGAAAATTGCCAAAACGAGTGCTTTGAATCGGGTTTTCTTCAAAAAAATGCCGAATTTTAAAAGCCGTTTCTAAAACCTTTTCACAACTATTTGTTTCGCTTGGGAAGATAGACATGAATGCATCGCCCGCAAAATGTGGAATAAACCCGCCCGATTCATAGACCGTTTGCACCAAGGAACCAAAAATATCATTCAAAATGTTGGACAAAACCTCAGCACCTTCTTTGCCTTGCTGCATCAATTGCGCCGTCAAAGCCGTGAATCCTGAAATATCGATAAACATTGTATATGAAAAAAAATGTCCGTGACGATTTCCGAGCGCGTTTTGCGCTTCAATGAAAGGAATAGAATTATCGGTTTGCAAAATCAAATTTTTATGGTTTGAAATAAATATGTAACGTTTCCATCACAAAAATAATACTTATTTGTCAAAAATTGTAACGCGGTTTTTTGAAACACATAGGGACATAGGACACATAGATTTTGGAACACATAGTTACATAGGACACATAGTGTTTTTAAACCATTGATAATCAATTGCTTGGAAACACTATGTGTCCTATGTAACTATGTGTTCCAAAAAAAATCTATGTGTCCTATGTAACTATGTGTTCCAAAAATCTATGTGTCCTATGTAACTATGTGTTCCAAAAAAAATCTATGTGTCCTATGTAACTATGAATATGCGTAAGGCTTAACTATTGTAATAAATAAATAGTTGAAAAAGAAGGTGTAATAAATAATATTTTTTTAAATCCTTTCCCAGAGCGAATTCTGGGAAAGGATTTAAA
>JBDKKX010000438.1:0-4948 GCA_039795795.1 Bacteroidota bacterium
ATTCGTATCCCAATGTCTCCCAAAGTGGAACCTAAAAATGAAACATTCCGATTTTTTTGAGATTAAATAAGATTGATTTTTAGGATTCATAAGATTGAAAAGCTGAAAATCATATAAATCCTAAAAATCAATCTTATTTAATCCCAAAAAAATCCAATTTAATCCTAATTCCAACGCACCACACAATTTATATTATATATAACTTCATCATTTACGATTTCATCATTACAATAACTCTTTCACTATGAAATTTTTAAACCTTTTTTTGAATTTTTGGCTGTGCCTATCGGTTCTTCATGCACAATCCTCGGTTGCTTCCAGGACGGCTTTTGTAAATGTGAATGTCATCACGATGGACGATGCAAAGGTTTTGCCGAAACAAACCGTACTCATTGAAAATGGTAGTATTCGCACGATTGGCGATAAAAAAACAGTCGAAATTCCTGCGGGCACAACGATGATTGATGGCAAAGGCAAATATCTAATGCCCGGTCTCGCGGATGCGCATGCGCACCTGTTAGTTGGGGATGAATACGGATTTAACCAAAATGATTACTTTTTACTGCATTTGGCGAGTGGTGTCACTACTTTGCGGAGTATGCGCAGTCATAAAGACCATTTAAAACTTCGCGAACAGGCGCGCCAAAATCAGCTATTGGCTCCCAATTTGTACGTTTGCGCGGTTGCGCCGAGTGATGCGTCTTTTGGTTTGGAGCAAATTCCAACTTTTGTCAAACAAGCTAAAGCGGATGGATATGATTTAGTTAAATACGTATCGGGTTTAAATCCAGAACAATTTGAACGTTTAGGACAGGCTTGCAAAGAAGCAGGGATTCCCTTTGCGGGTCATGCGTACAAGGGTAGCTTGAAACCTTCTATTAAAGTCAAACAAGGTTCGGTCGAACATTACACGCCCGCACTAAACACGTATCAAGACCAACCTGCATTATTTCCATCCGTGATGGATGATTTGAAAAAAAATAATATCTTTGTCACGCCAACTTTGATGTTTTACTATGTGAATTTTTTCCAAATCGAAGGCGAAAGGTTGGCAAAACCGAATGGGGTTCGTTATTTGCCTAAATCGGTTTATGCGGCTTGGGTCAAAGATTGGGCGAAAAAAAGCAAAGAATTTTCCGCAGATAAAGAATCTTTCGAGAAATTTAAAGCAAAAGGGCGTAATTCGTTGTTAGAATTCAACAAAGTATTGAAGATGATGGCAGATAACAATGTAAAATTATTGTTAAGCGGTACGGATGATGGTGTTTTCACCGTTCCCGGATTTTCGATGGTGGATGAAATGAATCTGTATAATAATGCGGGTTTAACGCCTTATCAAATTTTGAAAGCATCGACTTCTAATGTGGCTGATTTTTTTAATGAAGGCAATTTATGGGGCACAGTGGCAGTTGGAAAGCGGGCGGATTTGATTTTGTTGGACAAAAATCCATTAGAAAATGCGGCTCATATTCAATTTTTAGTGGGTACGATGGTTCGAGGCAAGTATTACACGAAAGACGAATTGACCAAGCGAATTAGTCATTGATTGCTTAATTGTTACACTTTTTTTGAAACACATAGAAACATAGGATACATAGATTTTTTGAAACACATAGAAACATAGGATACATAGATTTTTATTAACGAGAATTAAGGGGTTCAAAAAATCTATGTGTCCTATGTTTCTATGTGTTTCAAAAAATCTATGTATCCTATGTTTCTATGTGTTTCAAAAAAAATTCATTGTTTTTAATCAAAATTTATCTCACAAATTTCTTATAAACCAACTTAAATAGAAAAAATGACAATTTATACTTTGTTATTGACTTTCGGCGGCATTGCTGCTGTGTTGACTTGGATAACCGTTCGTGCAAACGCGCATCGCAGCGTTTGGATGAGTTTTTTGCAATATTTCGTAGGCATCTGGTTTGTCTTTTCAGGTGTCGTCAAAGCAATTGACCCCATTGGGACGGCTTTCAAAATGAAAGATTATTTTGGCGCATTCGAGGAAACCGCTAAAGGCTGTGCATTGAACCCGATTGCTGGATTATTTCCAGTCATGTCGGAATATGCGTTATTATTTTCTATATTAATGATTGTAGCTGAAATCGTTATCGGCATTATGTTGATTTTAGGTTCAAAACCCAAAACGGCAGCTTGGCTCTTTTTCACCATCATTATTTTCTTTACGGCACTTACGGGATTCACTTATTTGACAGGATTTGTACCCCAAGGGGCTAATTTCTTTGACAAAACCGTTTGGGGCATGTTCAAAGAAACCAATATGCGCGTGACAGATTGCGGTTGTTTTGGTGATTTTTTGAAATTGCATCCGAAAGTTTCCTTTTTCAAAGATTTAGGCTTGATGATTCCTGCTTTGTTATTTTTGTTTTTTATTACAAAATCATCTCATGCTTTGTTTTCGGATAGATTTAGAGGGATTTTAGTTGGGACGGGTTTATTGGTTTCGACGATTTTTTGTATTCAAAATGCGTTTTGGGATGAACCTGTGGTTGATTTTAGACCGTTCACCATGGGCACAAACATCAAAACTAAAAAAGCGGCAGAGTTAAAGGCGCAAGCCGAAATTAAAACCGTTAGTGCATCCTTATATAATGTTGTCACCAAAGAACTCAAAACGGTTCCGTATGAACAATATATGACGGGTTTTTCGGCGGGCATCTATCCTGACAGCATTTTTAAAGTACAGGATTATGTTCGGACAGAACCGACGATGGCAAGAACCAAAGTAAGTGATTTTACGATTTACGATACGAAAGGCGATAATGAATTGACGGACGACATTTTGAACGAAAAAAACTATTTATTTTTAGTGATTTCTTACCATTTGGATAGCAAAGCAGCGAAAAAAACCATTATGGTACCCGATACAACGTGGAAAATCGATTCTATCCGCGTTGGCGAAGCGGTTGAATTGAAAAAAACAATGCTTAAAGCGGGTCAAAAAGAGGAAGCATTTTATGCGTATTCGTTTTCCAAAAAACAACGCGATTTGTTCACTGCCAAATTGAATCCCTTGTTGGAAGCGGCTGAAAAATCAGGTTATAAAACGGGTGCAGTTGTGCATGCAGGCGACCGCGAAATTGAAGATTTTAGGCATGATGTGCAAGCGGGTTATCCATTTTACATGGCGGATGAGAAATTATTAGAAACCATGATTCGTTCTAATCCGGGCGTTTATCTTTTAAAAGAAGGACAAATTGTGCATAAATGGCATGTGAATCAATTACCGACTTTTGAAGAAATCAAAGCGAGTGGGATTTTAAAATAATTTTGTATCTTGGATTATTTTTAATTCAAAATGGGGTTAAAATTTGCGACAAATGTGTAACTTGTCGCAAATTTTTATTTTACAACCATTTTTGATTTATTTTCAATGAAAAAAAACTTTCAATCTTGTCGCGCTATACTACTCGGTATTGCGACGGTTTCCGTTTTTTCGCCTGTTTTTGGACAAAAAAATGCGGCGTTAAAAGTCAAATTAGATAAAGCGGCTCAAGAAATAGAGTCCAAAGTCGTCGCTTGGCGGCGCGATTTCCATCAAAATCCGGAATTAAGCAATCGCGAAACGCGTACTGCCGAAATTATTGCCAAACATTTGAAAAGTTTGGGCTTAGAAGTGCAGACAGGTATCGCTAAAACAGGGGTGGTTGCTATTTTGAAAGGCGGTAAACCCGGTCCCGTTATTGCTTTGCGCGCCGATATTGACGCATTGCCCGTGACTGAACGCGCTCCGATTCCGTTTGCCTCAAAAGTGCGCACTATATATAATGGTGTCGAAACGGGTGTGATGCACGCCTGCGGACATGATACGCATACCGCGATTTTGATGGGTACCGCCGAAGTTTTGACCAAATATAAAGCGGAACTTCCAGGAACGATTAAATTTATATTCCAACCCGCAGAAGAAGGCGCGCCAAAAGGCGAAAAAGGCGGTGCAGGCGTGATGATTGAAGAAGGCGTTTTGGAAAATCCAAAAGTGGAGACGATTTTCGGATTGCATATCAGTGCACAAGCGACGGTTGGGACGATTCGCTACCGTCCGGGCGGCACAATGGCGAGTAGTGACCGCCTTTATATCAAAGTGAAGGGGAAACAAACGCATGGCGCGAATCCTTGGCAGGGAATTGACCCGATTTTGACGGGTTCGATGATTGTTCAAGGTTTGCAAAACGTGATAAGCCGTCAAACGCCTTTGAATGAAAGTGCTGCGGTGATTACGATTGGAACGTTTCAATCGGGCAATCGGGAAAATATTATTCCTGAAGAAGCGGTTTTATCGGGTACGATTCGTTGTTTAGACCCGAAAATCCAGAAACAAATTCATGAAAATATTAAACGGACAGCTATTAATATTGCAGAAAGTCAAGGCGCGACTGCCGAAGTGACGATTGATATTGGCAATCCAGTGACGTATAATAATCCAGAATTGACCAAAAAAATGTTGCCGACGTTGGAAGCGGTTGCAGGCGAACCGAATGTAAGCCTTATCGTTCCTGCGACTGGCGCGGAAGATTTTGCCAAATATCAAGAAAAAATTCCCGGTTTTTTCTTCTTTTTGGGCGGAATGCCGAAAGATAAAATTGCTGCTGAAACGGGCCCCCATCATACACCCGATTTTTTTATTGATGAAAGTGGGTTTGTGTTGGGAGTGCGTTCCTTTTGCCATTTGGTTTTGGATTATGCGGGTAAGTAATCGTGTGGTGCGTTGGAATTAGGATTAAATGAGCTTTTTTTAGGATTAAATAGGATTGATTTTTTAGGATTGAAATCTTAGTACGTGACAAAAATACTTTTCATCACAGATTGAACAGATTCAACGAGATTTATACAGATTTTTTTGGATTTTAAGCATTAAAAATCAAAAAAAATCTGTGAAAATCTCGTTGAATCTGTTTAATCTGTGCCGAAAAGTATTTTTGTCACG
>JBDKKX010000439.1:0-4943 GCA_039795795.1 Bacteroidota bacterium
TCGGTTCTTGAATCGAAATATTGACGCTTAATTGCGCCCATATCGTTGATTGTGAACAGATTATAATGGAAAAAGAGATTATTATTTTTGAAAAATTGAAAAACATGTTCATTTTTTTATAATTTAACACGAATGGGGGTTTATAACTTTTTAATATTCAAAATCTCTACTTTTCTACGTTGAAGCGCGTCGATACCAATAATTGCATTCAATTTTTTAGGTTCGTTCGCCGTTGGAAAAGCATTTATTTGGAAAGGTAACAAATTGACAATCAATTGTTTATTATCCAAATAAGGTATCAAAGCCCCATTTTGATATTGCCGCAAATCGCTATAAAAAGATTCAAAACGACGTTGTGCTAATTTTCGATTATATTCAAAAGTGGCTACGTCAGACGTACCCGCAGAAACCGTCACTTCCAGCGTTTCGCCAGCTAGCATGGAACGATAAAGCCCATCATATAAAAAATATATTTTTGCAAAATTGGGAATCACTTCGTTATCAAAAAAGTCTAAAATCGTTCTATCATGCTGAGGCAATTCATTCGTTTTCGAGTACAATTGTTGAAGACTATCTCTTGAAGCAATATATTTCAAATAAGAAAATTCATAACTCATTTCAGAACCCACTTTTGGAACGTCATTATCGAAATATAAGGCAATCGGAAACGAAGGCAGTACAATTGGCGTTACGGTGGATGGCGTTGTAATCGACGGCGTTTCAGTGGATGGTGTTACAGTTGGCGGCGTAGGTTGTGCGGATGCCCTATCCTCTACTTGTGCAGTTGGAATGTTTGCTTTGTTAATAAGCGGGGTGGGCTCATATATTTCTGTCGGCAAGTCGTCCACAACAGGGACTTCCACTGTGGTCTCAACAGTCGGCTCTATGACGGGTTTCGGCGTAGGTTTCGATTTGGACGGTTTCGATGCAGGTTTTGAGGTTGCAACGTCCGATGAAGGACTTACTTTGCGCCGTTTTGTGACAAGCGGTTTATCGATTGCTAATGGCACTATTTTGCTGATATGCACTTCAAAACCACCATTTTTACAATTCAAACAAGCAGAATTCAAATTGACATCATACGCCGTCGCAATCCGCCAATCTTCATACTTAAAGCCCAATTGAGGTGCCAGCGTTACCCAACCTGCTTTTATATTTTGCCTTGCCAAAATGCCAATTTCCACCGATTGCGCCTGGTTTAAAGCATAATTTAACGTTACTTGTTCCCCAACTTCGTTGTGAAACAAGGCTAAACTTTGCAATTGAACCCAACCATTGGCTTGCAATTGTGTTTTTTCATCTATTAAAAAGGTCACGCCACCATGCGTTGCCAAGCGGACAGGGTAAAATATTTCCGAATTTTGACCAAAACGTTGTGCTGGTTTATTCAAATGAAACATGCCTAAGCCGATATTCCACTCCATGCCATTATCACTTTTTTGGTGATATTGCAGCCCAGCAGATATATCTAAAAATAAAAATTTTTGATTTTGAGCCAATAAATCCCGAGACGGCGTATTCGGATCCACTTCTGTAACTCGAAATTGATCGCCCCAAAGCAATTTAGCATTTGAATTAGCCCGTTGATGCACGCCCATCATACCACCAATGCGAAAGGTTCCATTTTTTAGAATCGGAAACGAATAAGAAGCCGCGCCATCCAAATTTAAATTTGTTAAATCAATTGTTGTCGCCTTTTCATATTGCAATTGTCCGCCAATTGCCAAACAAGGTGTCGTAATTGATTTTTGAAAACGATGTTGATACGAAAGTGCCGTTGTCGAAAAATCGGCATTAGTCGAAAAAGATTGTAATCGATTGCTAAGATTTACGGCAGCTTGTCCATCGAAAAAACCAGTTTGCGCGGGATTAAGGTATAACGGAACTTGCGCAGCATTACTAAAATGTACGTCTTGCGCGGTTGCCCAAATAGAGATTAAAAGTCCAATGTAAGTCGCACGAGCGCGCAACCTGCATTGTGGGAAATATACATTCATCGAGTTTGTTTTATGATTTTGCTAAAAATATATGACTTTTGCAAATGGTTATGCAAATGTAAGACATTTTTTTGAATATTCCGCATTTAAGTATATGATTTTTTTAATTTTTTGACCTAACCTACTTTAATTATACAATAAAAGAGGTATTCAAGCTCTGTAAATAATTTTTCCAAGTTGTTCCGACGCAAAAAAAACAAAATATACCTATCCTAAATGAAAGAACGAAAAATCGTAGGGGCAGGTCGTGACCTGCCCTTTCAAATTAAAAATAAAATTATTCCTAAATAATTGATAATTAAAGATTAAAAAAGGCAGGTCACGACCTGCCCCTACGATTTTTCTATATTTCATTTAGGATAAGTATAGTCCATGTTTAAAAACGACATTTAAAGAGCAAGTCTATATTTGTTTTTTTTAACCTCGAGCGCGGAAAAAAAATATATTTAAATCAAAAAAATAAATTACCTTTGCACACAACATAACAATTCAATATAACTACCATTTTTAACCCAAAATGAAAAAAATTATCCTTTTTGCAGCGGCTTGCAATCTGCTTGCATGCCATTCTGCCCCAACCAAAGAGGCACACGCGCCTGCCGCAGCGACAGCGCATCCTGCGATTAACACACCTGACCAATCCTTAGCCGAATTGAAAAGCGGGAATCAGCGTTTTTTAGACGAAAAAACGATTAACACCAATTACAAAGCCCAAATTGCAAGTACCAAAGCAGAACAACATCCTCATGCGGTGGTGCTTTCGTGCTTGGACAGCCGCATTCCACCCGAAATTATTTTTGACCAAGGCATCGGTAATATTTTTGTGGCGCGGAATGCGGGCAATATTGAAGACCCGAATATCTTAGGTAGCATGGAGTTTGCGACAAAAGTGAAAGGCGTAAAATTGATTGTCGTGATGGGGCATAATCATTGCGGCGCGGTCAAAGGCGCGATTGACAATGCGGATTTAGGGCATTTAACCCAATTAGTGGATCAAATCAAGCCTGCGATTCCAAAAGAAATGAGTGATAAGTCGAAATTGCCCAATCAAACTTCCGAAAATAGTGTCAAAAGAACAATAGCAGATATTTTGAGTCGCAGCACAGTGATTAATCAATTAGTGAACGGTCCCGACAAAAAAGTAAAAATTGTTGGAGCAAGTTATGACATTGAAACGGGCAAAGTTACGTTTTTGCCCTAAGTACGTGACAAAAAAGGAATTTAGCCACGAATTACACGAATTTACACGAATTTAAAGTATTTTTTGCTTAAAATTTGTGCAAATTCATGTAATTCGTGGCTAAGTTCCTTTTTTGTCCCGTACTTAGGTTTTTGCCATAGGATAAACTTTTCAGGTTTTGAGGAACATGGTTCATGGATGTTCTAAAATGTTTCAAAAATGGAATCGTTTAGGCATTCTTGAACCATTTTTAATTTAATCCACCAAAATAGCGGTGAAATTTTTCAAAATGCGTAATTTTGCAGCTTGAAAATACAAATTATTCCTAATTTAATCACCTGACACAATGGAGTTTCGGATTGAAAAAGACACGATGGGTAAGGTACAAGTCCCTGCGGACAAATATTGGGGTGCGCAGACGCAACGTTCTGTCCTCAATTTCCCTATCGCTCAAGACATTAATAAGATGCCGCGTGAAATTATTATTGCTTTCGCTTATTTGAAAAAAGCGGCTGCCTTAACTAATTTTGAAGCAGGTATTCTAACCAAAGAAAAATGTGATTTAATCGCCAAAGTCTGCGATGAAATTTTGGCAGGTGGCTTATCTGACCAATTTCCTTTGGTGGTTTGGCAGACAGGTTCGGGTACGCAAAGCAATATGAACGTCAATGAAGTGATTGCTTACCGCGCTCACGTCTTGAATGGCGGGCAATTGGCGGATGAAATCAAAGTGTTGAATCCGAACGATGATGTGAATAAATCACAATCCAGCAACGATACGTTTCCGACGGCGATGCACATTGCGGCATATAAAATTTTGTTGGAACAAACCATCCCTGGCGTTAAAAAATTGCGCGATACCCTGCACAAAAAAGCGAAAAAGTTTAAAAATGTGGTCAAAATTGGGCGCACTCACTTGATGGATGCAACTCCTTTGACGCTTGGTCAAGAGTTTTCGGGTTATGTTTCGCAATTGGATCATGGTTTAAAGGCAATTAAAAATACGTTGGCGCACCTTTCCGAATTGGCTTTGGGCGGTACGGCGGTGGGCACTGGCATCAATACGCCCAAAGGTTATAGCGAAAATGTGGCAAAACATATCGCAGAATTAACGAATTTACCTTTCATTACAGCTCATAATAAATTTGAAGCATTGGCATCGCATGATGGCATCGTTGAAGCACATGGAGCGTTGAAAACCATTGCAGTAAGTATGATGAAAATCGCGAATGATATTCGTTTGCTGGCTTCGGGACCGAGAAGTGGCATTGGTGAATTGTTCATTCCTGATAACGAACCGGGTTCATCGATTATGCCCGGTAAAGTCAATCCGACGCAGTGCGAAGCGATGACGATGGTTGCAGCACAAGTTTTGGGCAATGATGTGGCGATTAATGTGGGCGGTGCTTGTGGACATTTTGAATTGAATGTATTCAAACCGATGATGATATATAACTTCTTGCATTCAGCACGATTGATTGCAGATGTTTGTGTTTCCTTCAACGACAAATGTGCGGAAGGCATTGAACCATTGCAAGATAATATTAAAAAACATGTGGATAACTCTTTGATGTTAGTGACGGCTTTGAATCCGAAGATTGGTTATTACAAAGCGGCTGAAATTGCACAAACTGCCCATAAAAAAGGGCAAACTTTGAAAGAAACGGCGATTCAATTGGGTTATTTGACGGCAGAACAATTTGATGAATGGGTGCGTCCTGAAAATATGGTTGGTGAAATTAATATTTAAATTGTGCGATACTTTG
>JBDKKX010000440.1:0-4921 GCA_039795795.1 Bacteroidota bacterium
AATCCATTCCTTGCTTCTTTTCGTTGCAAAAATACTGCTTTCCTCTTTTTCACTGCAAACATATAATGTACGGATTCTACGGATTTCACCGATTCTTACGGATTTTTGGGGAATACCTGCTTGATTTGAGGCAAAAAAGAAAAAAAATCCGTAAGAATCGGTGAAATCCGTAGAATCCGTACATCCGTTCCTATCGTAATTTTCCAAAGCGAAAACTGCTGGTGTCCTATGCGTTTGCAATTTTCGCATTCATATCGTGATAGCGTTGTCGTAATTGACCGTTTTTATAAAGAGAAACCATTTCATCTTTATATGTAATGTCCGCAGGAGACAAATTTTCAGAGATTTCAGCCAATTCTAGCACCCAACCTTGATAAGTCATGTAATCTTCTTTTGGATTTTGGAGTTTTTTCCGCAAGATGTTGAATACTTTATTATTCCCACATTTTTCACTATGAATATTGCCATCCTTCACCTCATTTGTTTTAGCAGCCTTGATTTTAGAGCCAACTTCCTTATATTTCAAGAAATCAGGCAACCAATTTCTAAAATGTTGAGCATATTTTTCGTAATTGGGGTGTTCTAACTGATTCATATCCAATCTTTTATGAAATGAAAGGATTATTTCTGTATTCACCTCGAAACGTTGGCTTTCGGTTCGCAAATAATCCAACAATTTTTTATCATTTAACAAAGTTGCTGCAAATTCATTTCGTTTTTCCTGTGGGGTTTGAGTTGGAATTGTTAAATGAACAATCGGTTTTGAATCCATTTCGATGGTAGAAATGGGTGCTTTGGGCACTTCGATAATCGGTTTTGAACCCATTTCGAGCATAGCAATCGGCATTTCTGAGGCTTCGATAATTGGTTTTGAACGAATTTCCAACATTGGAATGGGCATAGATTGTACTTCAAAAAAGGGATTAAAATCCATTTCTGGTATTGAAATCGGCATAGATTGTACTTCAAAAGCAGGTTTTGAACCGATTTCAGGGGTTGAAATGGGTATTGTTGGCTCATTTTTATCGTTATCGGTCGGTTCAAATATCGTTATTGGGTCTCTCTGAATATCGGCGATGGATGCAGTAGGCATTGCCTGTGCAATAGCTTCTTCCGTGATGGCGCGAGCGACATCCTCTGAAACACCATATTTAGAAGCGATTTCAGTATAATTGACTACGATTTTTTGTGGTGAGAGCATAGAAACTTTCTCCAAATTGACAGTGTAAGACCATGCGAAACGATTATCCGCTGATTTAAAAGATTTTGCAATCAAAATACCTTTTTGAATCAAACCTTTCCAAGCCGTATTAATTGCCCGTTTGCCATCACTGGTGAAGTTTACCAAAGATTCTTTGGATAAATAGTCTTTAAAGCTAAGAATTATATCGAGTAAACCTTTTTCACCCAATGAAAATGCTTTTCCTTGCGCTATCCAATGCGGATATTGCACAAATTGTTGATTCTCAGAGCGATTGATAGTTAGATTTGACATAGTATCTGTTTTTAAAATATTTGATTGAATAATTTTGTTTGTATCCTTTTGTTTGTATCCACGACGAACTGGTTAAAATTCAGTTTTCGGCATTGTTTTCAATAAACTTTTTATTAACTTTGCGTTCGCATCTGAAACTGTAATAAACTTTCGCGGTGCAAAGGTAATTCTTTTTCTTATACTCGCAACAATTTTACTTATTTTTTTTAAGTAAAAAGCTAAAAAATAACTAAGTACATTCCGATTAATTGGCAACAAATTATGTTACATCATGGAAAAATGATAAAAAAGTTACTAATTGAGAAAAATATATCTCAAAAAGAGTTCTCAATTGCGTTAGGTTACTCTGAAAAGAACTTTTTTACAAATTTTTTTAAAGAAAAGCTGGATCAAGACGTTCTTGATAAAATAAGTAATTACTTTAAGTTGCCAAGCAATTACTTTTTAGAAGATGGGGCAACCAATAGTTTACAAACATCGAATCAAGCAGAACTCTACGAACGATTATTGTTGGAAAAAGAAGCCAGAATACAAGAAAAAGAAGCATACATAAGTGATTTGAGAAAAATGATAGCATTACTTGAGAAAAATATAAAGCCATAAATTTAATTTTCATCTTTTAAAAGTCAAATCTTAAAACCTATGTCAAACATCAAAATGGTTAGCCCTGCTAATCAACCGCCTATAAATATGCCAACTTGGATATTTAATGGTCAATTCTCTTTAGAAGAAATAGGATTATTTCCTACGATTTTGGACATTAGTGCTGCTAAAAAGCAATTTTCCAAAGCAGATGTTCTACCTTTTGTTCATAAAAATGATTATGCTGCACTTGATAAGGCATGGATAAGCTTTATAGAAAAAGGGGTGCTACAGGTACACCCTTCTAAATTAGGCAAGCCATTTTACACAGTTAATCAGAATTGGGGTGAAGAAATAGCTTAACTAACTGTAAGTGTTTAAATTTTTTATAGCAAACAGGTTTGATAATCAATTGATTATCAAACCTGTTTTTTGCGGGGCGGCGGGGTAAAATCATTTAATTCTAATCACCCATTAAAATTAAAAAAAATAAGATTTGCGTTCTTCTACTTCTTTAAATAAATCTAATTCTATTATTTTAATTATTACTTTAATTTATCGCCATGCCTTGAAAACACTCAAGTCCCATACCCTCAAAACGAGTGTATTCGTTTAGAAACCCAAAGTAGCTGTCTCAAAAGCAAAAATCACAAAATATTATTCGGTTGCGATACGAATGGATGTACGGATTTTACCGATTTCTCGGATTCCTACGGATTTTGGGGACAAAAAATCCGTAGGAATCCGTGAAATCGGTAAAATCCGTACATCCATTCGTATCCCAACCGAATAATATTGGGTCTAAAAATTAAATTTTACCCTTTTGAGACAGCCACTTTGTGCGTATTTTTACTCCCTTACTTATCACCTTAAAACCTTTTTCCATGTTAAGTAATTTAGATAATGAACTTGTTTTTTTTCTTAGTACGAGACAAAAAGGTAAGATATTTATTCCGAAAACTATGAGATTTGCTCTAATGCTTTGTATTGCAATTTGTTGCCGACGACTAAGACGACATACGATTTTATGGCGATTCTATCTTTAAATTTTTCAGAGGCTAAATAACCCCTCAGTTGAGTGGCTGCGTTTTTGAAAAGCGTGTCGGTCGCAACGCGTCCGCCTTTGAGTGCATATTTGAGTTCCATAGCGACTTCAAAATTCACTTTATACCCTCGAATGGGTTCTAAAAACACATCCATAAAAGTCCAATCCGATTCATATTCCGTATGCACATAATAAAAATTTTGCTGATGTAATAAACTGACTACAATCGCTTTAAGGCTATTTTCATTGAAATGCCCAATATCTTTGGGCGACATCCGAAGCACAATCTGTTCGACTTGTTTAAAAAAAAGCAAAGGATTGCCATCCCGCGCAATGGCTTGAATCGCATCATTGACATCCGAATTATCAATCGGCAACTCCGTTTGGCGCGCAATTAATTCTAAAAAATAATTGTTATACAATTTGCGAATCACATAATTAGGAAAAGTAAAATGATAACTGCCTAATTCTTCGCGTTGAATCGTTAAAAAACCCATATAAAACAATAGGCTGACTAAGTCTTCCGTCCCAAAAGTCTGTTCTAAACTAAACATAGGCACTAAACGACTATTCACAACGCCTTTTTCCGTCAATAATTTCAATACTTTGGCAAATTGTTCTGCATTACCCTGAATATTGAATAGTTTTTTTATTTTAATATAATCCGATGCAATATTGGCATCTAACAAAGTTTCAGGATATTTTCGATGGGTCTGATACTGCTGGGCGAAGTACAAGACCATATTCGGATTATACAAATGTTCCGTATGATACCGCCCAAATAAATAACCATCATACCACATTTTCATATCTTTAGCTACTGTAACTAATTGATTTTCAGGTATATCTATATTTTTTAAAATCCCCATTACTTCCGATTCTGTGAAGCCCATCATCTCATAAAACGTTTCCACATTCGTCAAATTGGTTGCAATATTGAAACCACTCGTTAGGCTATCCAAGGTTAAGGGCGATACACCTGTGATAAAAATGCGCTCCACTGTACTAATGCCTGTCGCATATTTAAGGGTTTCATAAAATTTCCGAACGAACCCATTGCCACTCACAGATTGGCTGAAATAAGAAAAATTAAAAGAAAGCAATTCATTTGCAAAATGTTCATATTCATCTATTAATACATAAATTTTATTTTTCAAATAATTCACATAATGATATTTGAATAGTTCATCCAGCATGAAAGTCGGTTCTGTTTCTGCCAATACTGCTTTTTGTTGTTCTTTAGAGAAGGCTTTTGGATAATTTGAAAAAAATTGTTCAATACCTGTTTTTACATTTTTTAAAAAACCTAAAAAAGTACCTTCTTCTGTTGTGGTTGGGATTTTTGAGAAGTCAAATCGCAATATCATATATTGATTGGCAAAAGGAGTTGGGTTTTTACCAATATAATATTTTCCAAATAAGGTTTGAAATTCATCTTTATTTTGAACATCATAATAACACGCCAACATTGAAGTCGTCAAACTTTTACCAAATCGGCGCGGGCGCAAGTATATTTGGTACTTACCGCCATAGTTTTCCAATTTTGGAATATATTGAGTCCTATCTTGATAAAAATAATTGTTTAGTGCAATTATCTTGAAATCGCTTTCGCCGTATGCTATTTTCAACATAGAAATTTTGATTTTGAGTGTAAAAAGATGCAAACTAATACTTTTTTCCAAATAGGATACGAATTTTACGAATTTTTCCTCAGTACGTGACAAAAATACTTTTCGGCACAGATGAAACAGATTCCACGAGATTCTCACAGATTTTTTTTGATTTCAAGCATTAAAAAT
>JBDKKX010000441.1:0-4920 GCA_039795795.1 Bacteroidota bacterium
TGAAATCCGTGAAATCCGTACATCCATTCGTATCCCAACCGAATAATATTTTGTCTGAAAATTTAATTTTACTCTTTTGAGAAAGCTACTTTCTTTTATTCCTAATTCAAATTATTCAATTCACTCAGGCGTTGTCGCCAAACGCGATTCGTCAATAATAATTATCGCATCGGTCGTCGTGAACGTTTTGAGCGTATTCATATTGTTGCCTTTGTCGTACAACACTTTACCGCTAATCCTAATTTTGTAATTATTACTCTTTTTGAAAAAATGAATATTTGTTTTCGACGCAAGTGTATTATACGAAGAAAGGCGATAAATACCTTTGGTGACGGTTTCGGTGTCGAAAAGCAATTCCACTTTCACCTCCACATAATCCAAAACGCCTAACGCGCCATCGACTCCCGAATAAATCACGTTTTCCAAAGAAATAACGCCCGCCAAAGGCTCAACATTTTGAATATCAAAGGTTTGCGCGGGTTTCGTATAATCCAAACCTGCTAACAATGCTTTATCATAATCCAACAAAAGAGTTATATTTCGATTCAAATTTTTCAAAATCAACCCAAAATTTTTAGTTAAATTGACTTTCGGAATGATTTCCGCAATGGTTTTGCCTTCTTCCGACAAATCAATTTCAAGGCGCAAAAAACGACTATTCAAAGGTAAAATTTTACCTTTTGTCGAAACCCCATTCAACTTAAAAGCCTGTTGTTCAAGGATTAAAGCATTAGATATTTCCATATCCAATTGAATATCATATTTGCTTTTTAAAAATTGTTGGGCTTCTTTGTAAGCGTCTGGGTCGGGCGTTAACTGGAAATCCATGTATAATTTCATCTTATCGACTCCTGTTGCCTTGTATTTGAGCATGCCCCATAAAGATTTCCCCGTTTGTTCCAATGGCAATACTTTTGCTCGGGTCGGCAACAAGCTATAAATCATTTTATCATTGGTCTTCTCCACCAAAACCGTCACTTTTTTCCCCGAAGCGAGCGTTAATTCTCGATTTTCGAGCAAATTCCCGTGTGTCAAAGCAGCATATTGGGTGGAAATCGATAAAAATTTGCTTTTAACTCGGGGTGGATTATTATCGGATTCATCGAATTGTTGCCTGCATGCCAAATAATTTTTGATACAAGCATCTTTTTTCCAAACATCCTTTGCCGCCGCAATTTGCAATAAATTGTATTCCATCAATAAAACCATCCGTTCATTTTGCAACAATTTTTCAGCTTCTCCCGCAGGTTTATACCAATTAACCGTTGCAACGCCGCGAACATTGGGCGCGGGGCGGTCAAAAAAATAAGGCAGACAACAAGTATTTTGACCTTGCTGTTTATATTTGATGTGGTTCGCCGAAAATACGAAAACGCCATCCGCCGCATGGACGTTACTGCTCAATCGCAACCGCAACGGACGCTCATAATAAATGTGATTTGCAACCCATTTTAAATGGGCAATCCCATTGCCGTCCATTTCAAGGCTCGCGTCGCTACCTATATATATGGTGTCCGCAACCAAAATCGTCGTAGAATTATTGCCCGCGATTTTCAACGCGCTTTTCAAATACAAATTTTTAAAAAAGTGAATACTTTGTCCACTCGTCTGTTCAACGGCAGCCAAAGGCGCGTCCTCTTCCTTGAACCACGATTTGATAGCACCGCGAACGGGCGTAAGCCCAAATGGGTCTGTAAAATTCGGTTTTTGCGCGAAAGCATCATGGAAAGTGGATTCTTGCGCAAAAGCAGCTTCATCAATCGCTAAATTTTGCTGCTTTGTTGCAGCTTTGCGCCAAAATTTTTTACCCGTTTTCGGATCCGTTGCCCATTCATACCCATTTTTCGAGGTCGGCAAAGGTTCCGCAGCAGGTTTGATTTTAAACGTAAGCCCTTGTTTTTTTTGAACATTCACATAAGTCGTAATATTATCAAAACTGCAAACATTTAAATCATTGCAATCCGCCGTCAAAACCTTCGATTTGCCAAAACCGCCATTCGCATCCCCATGTTCATAAAGCGTCACAGTCAAACCACTCGGAATTTTAATCGAACTCAACAAATTATCGTAATTTACCAAATGATGATTGCCCAGAATAAGCACTTGGCTGCCGCCCGCGAAATTTGCCCCATCAAATAAGGTAATTCGCTCATTTATGGGATGCAGTCGCTCCCATTCTGCGGCGGCAGCTCGGGCTCGTTCTGCCTGTGCTGCTGCCGCCGCTGCTCGGTCTCGCTCTGCTTGTGCGGCTGCTGCTGCCGCTTGTGCTGCTGCCGCCGCCGCTTCTGCTTGCCGCCGTTCTTCTTCTTGCCGTCTTTTACGTTTTCCCATGAGGAAAGATTGCTCTTCAACAGTGTCTGGTTTGACGAGCCCTGGCACATTGAATTTAGGTTTAGGCGGCGGTATTGGCGTTTGTGCAAACGCACCTTGAAAACTACTTACCAACAAAATACTTAAAAAATAACGTTTCATATTGAAAACCAATGAATTAAAAGTTTTAATTTTTTATTTTCCATTCAAAATTATTCAAAGTATTTTCGCCCAATTCAATCGTTTCGCGTCGATCCACTTTTTCGCCCGTGTTCGTCGTAAACACAATTTTAAATGGGTCAGGCGTTTCATCTTTCGGCAAAAGCAAGTGAACAAGCGGTGGAATCGTTGCTAAACCATTGATAATCAACGGTTTAATATCCTTATTCAAATTAATCACTCCCTTGCTCATCGTCAATTTAGCAAAAGCCAAATCTGTTGGATTATTCGTCATTTTGGAATAATCCAGCCCAGTGCCATCAAAAATGTACTGTTTGGTCAACAATTCAAGCGCATCAATATAGCGTTCGCCACTTGAAAGTTTGACCTCTTTCTCCACCACAAAAGACGCATTCGGGATTTTGGAAATCACTTGAAGTTTGAGTTTAAAAGTCGGTTCTTCGACTAATTTTTTATTTTTTTCGCCAATCAAATTAAATCGAATATAACCCGAAGGAGCTTGTGCCACCGTCGTCCAACCTTTATCCGCCAACCATTGACGGGCTTCACTTTTGGTCTGTTGGTCGCTGCCCTTGAAACTCACTTCCAAAGTCAATGCCCGAATATCCCAATCGGGATTCAAATTCGGCAACCCAATGACCACACTTGGGAAACCTTTATTGGCATCCAAATCAATAATATAACCTTCTTTAACCAAAGTTTCTTCGGTCATACCGTATTTTGCCAAACTTAACAAACCACCTAACGTAGAAGAACGCAATATCATTCGTTTTCGTTTGTAATCATAAGCAATCGAACCCGTTCGACGGCGTTGTACGTCTTTCGTTCCTTTTTGAAAACCGAGTTGCACACTTTTCGTCAAAGCCGCAATCCCTTCCCGAATTTTTTGACAAGCATCGGGGTCATCGCGGATAATCGGGTCGTTCAAAAGCGAAGTCATTTGCGCTAATTCGGTCGCTCTGTCCATCATATTATCCGAAAACACCGCATGACTAATCGTTTTCACAATATCTTCCACATTCGGGTCTAATTCAGTACCATTCGCGGCTTGTCCACAATCCATAATATCCACCTTCATGCCTTTGATGCTTTGAAGATTTTCACGAATCGTCGTGTTAGAACGGTTTACCCCAAATTTGAACCAACCCCAACCGACTTTTGCTTGAACCGAAGTCGTTTTTTCAAAATATTCATAAACATTATTCCAATTGCCTTCAATTTTCACGCCGCAGGGCGCGCTCAAACCATTATACGTAATATTCGCCCGAAGCGGAATCCCACTGCGACTCATCGCAAGCGACTTCATCACGCCCGCGCCCAATTCGGTCAAATCGTAACAAAGTACCATTTCTTGGGTTGCGGAAGTCGCGCCATTGAAAGTTTTCGCATCCAAATTGCCTACAAATTGATTATTCGCCGTTAAAAAATCAATCGTTGCGGAATTCAGAGGCATTGCAGAGAGCGTAATCCCTTGAACCGCGCCTTTTTTAGTACGAATTTGAGCTTTGACCTGTTCGACCGCTTCGGGTTCAATCGCATAAGTGAAAGCCGCGACCAAAATCCCCCCTTGCTTATTCTCTTTGGTTATCAAATCTTGGTGTTGATAACGAAGAATCGTCATTTTGGGTCGAACCTTACCTTTCACATCTAATTCTTCGGCTAATCGGAGTTCATTCGGCATGTAATACCATTGTTCAGCCGTTCCCAGTTGCTGTCTGTCCTCTTTGAAAACCGTATAAGTTTTCAATTTACCCGATTTTGTTTTAATTTTGATGTCGTCAATCACATTTTCGGCTGCCAAACTCGCTTGAGCGCGGAGTCCTGCGGCAGCAAACAGGAACGTTGTAGAGAGTAGGAGTAATGTCTTTTTCATTCTTTTAAGTCCTTTTAAACGAACACAAAACTAAACATTCTTCAAAACTTTTTTTTCATTTTATGATTATTTTTTTGTAACTAAGTCATTAGACAAAATTAAACGTACAACTTGACGCAAGTTGCAAACTTGCGCCAAGTTATAACTATTTAATAATCAATATTTTAAATCATTTTAGTTCGTATCATTTTAATTTGTCCAAGCACTTAACTTACGTTGTGCGGTACGCTGGAATTTGGATTAAATTGGATTTTTTAGGATTCAATGCTTCGTACGGGACAAAAAAGGGGTAGAGCGAATGGGAACACGGAGGACACGGATTTTACGAATTTACACGGATTTTTTGGGATGTTTCATTTTTAGGTTACACTTTTGGATACATGTGATACGAATGGATGTACGGATTTCACGGATATCACCGATTGGTACGTATTTTTTTGTTTTTTTGCTTGGGTTTCGAGCATGAATTCCAAAAAAAATCCGTACCAATCGGTGAATCCGTGAAATCCGTACATCCGTTCGTATCACAATTTGTAACCTACTTTTCGCACGGAATG
>JBDKKX010000442.1:0-4896 GCA_039795795.1 Bacteroidota bacterium
AAATTTTGAAAAAATCCCATGAATCCCAAAAAATCAATCCCATTTAATCCCAAAAAAATCCCATTTAATCCTAATTCCAACGCCCTAAAATAAAACAATTTATGTCATATCGTTTACTCCTTTTAACCCTCTTTCCCGCCCTATCGACGGCTCAAAACGACCTAAAAATCGGCGAATGGCGTTCTTATTTGCCCTATCATTACGCAATCGGGGTGGCGCAAAGCGACCAAGAAACGTATTACAGCACTGCTTGGTCGGTCATGTCTTTGAATAAAAAAGAGCTTTCGACTCAATTTTTTGACAAATCCACTGGTTTGAGCGATGTTTCGCCTCAAATGATTCAATACGCGAAAGCGTCAAAATTGCTCCTCATCGCTTACACCAATAGCAATATTGACTTAATGAACGCGGATGGAACGGTCATTAACCTGCCCGATATAAAAAATAATTCCAATATTTTAGGCGATAAAAGTATTAAAAACATTGCGGTAAATGGTACAGATGCTTATTTTTCATGTGGATTTGGCTTGTCGAAGGTGGATTTGAAGCGAAAAGAGTTTGTTTTTACGACTTTTACCGCCATGAAAGTCAATGCGGCGACGGTTTGGAATGGCTTGATTTATATGGCAACCGATAAAGGTATTTACACCGTTGCCGACGATAATCGATTGAATTTGCCCGATTTTCGCATCTGGAAATTACTTGATACGATTCAAGGTTTTCCGCAAAATTATCAATCGAAGGCGTTGACGGTTTTCAACAATCAATTGTTTGCGGATGTGAATGATTCGTTGGTGCAAATTTCGACGCGCCAAATCCCGACGACGACGCGCCCTGCAAATGATTCTTTTCGGATTCAATATTTGTCGAGTGAGGGGGCAAATCTTTTAGTGGGTTTATATCCGAAAAGTTATGATTATAGTGGTAAACTATTGATTTACAATAAAAACAATAGTATAAAAATACTTAAATCGTGTGTAAGCCGCCCGCTTTATGCGGTGGAAGATGTGCAAAATCGGGTTTGGTTGGCGGATGAATATAATGGGATTCGCTTCACGAATGCCGATGCGACGGGTTGTAACGCATGGGAATTTAATTCACCGATTGCGCCGCAATGCACGGATATTTCGATTAGTGCGGACGATAAAGTGTATATTCCACACGGCGGCTTGACGGGTCCGAACAATAATGCGTACAATCCACAAGGTTTTGAAAGTTTGGTGGCGGGCAAATGGAAATTATATAATCATGTCACTTTCCCGATTTTGGAGGCGAAAGGCGCGCATACCGATTGTTTGCGGACGGCAGTGCATCCGAAATCGGGTAAATTGTATGTTGGAACGTACTTTGGCGGGTTGATTGAGGTCGAAAATGAACAGATAAAAAACGTATATAATGAAACCAATTCTGCGATTCGGGGAGATGCAGGTTTTTCGGGGGCGAAACGGATTGGAGGTTTGGCTTTTGACAAAAATAATAACCTTTGGATTGCGAATACGGCTGCTGCGAATGCGATTGTGGTGTTGAAAAATGATGGTCAGTGGCGCACAATGCGGGAAGTTTCATATAGACAATTATTCAATGTGATGGTGGATAATAACAATTATAAATGGTTTATCGTGGCGGGAAGTGGTAGTGGAAATGGTGGTATTTTGTTATATGATGAGGGCAAAAGTGTGGATGATACGGGCGATGACCGCGTTCGATATTTGGATAATTCATCGTTGCCGAGCGATTTCCAAAATGCGCAAATTAATTGTGTTGCGGTGGATTTGGATGGGCGTGTTTGGGTGGGTACGAGTTCTGGGGTTGCCTATTTTGAGTGTGCGGATCCGTTTAAAGATTGTGTTGGACGGAAAGTGGTGTCGAGATTGAATGGGATTGATGAATATTTGTTGCGCGAAAAGGATGTTCGGACGATTGCGGTGGATGGTGCGAATCGAAAATGGTTTGGGACGACGGGTGGGATTTTTGTGCAATCGCCTTCGGGTAGTGACGCGGTTGCCAAATATAATACGGAAAATTCTCCTCTTTTGAGCAATAGGATTACGAATATGGCGATAAATCAGCGAACGGGCATGGTTTATATTGCGACGGATAAGGGTTTTATGTCGTTGCGGGCGGAAGCGACGGAAGGTGGCGCAGTGCATAAATCGGAAGCGACGGTATTTCCAAATCCAGTGCGTCCTGATTATGATGGCGTGATTGCGATTAATGGTTTGGCGCGAGATGCGTATGTAAAGGTTGCGGATGGGAATGGGACGGTGGTTTTTGAAACGCAGGCTTTGGGTGGACAGGCGATTTGGGATGGCAAAGGGGCGGATGGACAGCGAGTGGCGACGGGGGTTTATTGGGTGATGTCGGCGAATTATAAAAACATCGAAGCAGGTGATGCGATTGTTGCTAAAATATTGGTAGTCAAGTAGTTCTGAATTCGGATGAGGGAAATTTTTGAATTCGGATGCTTATGATTGGAAGGATACAAAGGATATTTTTCGTCGAAAAAACGCAAATTTTTACAAAAAACATCCTTTGCATCCTTTCAATCATAAGCATCCGAATTCAAAAATTTCTTCATTCAAAAACCATAGGTCAAAGTGGTGTAATAATATCCACCAATTTGCGAACCACCCAAGTAACCATAATAATATTGGTTCAAAACATTGGTTGCGCCAATTTTTATATAGCATTTTGCTTGTTTCAACAAATAACTCAAATGACAATCCACCTTAAAAACAGACGGCACATCGCCATTCACTAAAAAAGATTGCCAATAATAAGCACTTTGATATTTCAACGTCACGTTAAAATTCAAATCTTCATATACTTTTGTGCCATTGAAAGATAAATTGCCCATCCATTTTGGCGTATTAAAACCGTCTTCTAAACCATCATTTTGGTCAGTTTTTTTCAAAGCCGCATAACTTGCATTCGCCGCAATTGAATATTGATCACTCAAAACATACCGAATATCCAAACCGACACCATAATTATATACCGTCGTTTTAGAATTTGTCCACAAACGATAACGATTTTGCTTGGCTTTCGTATAAAGAAATGTTGGAATTTGAATTTCATCCGTCGTATTTGGCACACTCGCTTCCACTTGCGCAATGAAATCTGCATAACTATTATAATAACCATCTATATCAAAAAATAATTTACTGCCGATTACGCCCCTGTAACCGCCTTCAAAAGCGTGCATTTGTTCGGGTTGCAAGTACGTGTAAGTATTGCGTTGCAAAAGCGTTTTATTTTTTTCGATAGCCGCCGCTTGCGTCAACCCTACAGTATTGACATCCTTCAAAACCGTCGCTTGAAACGCATCAATCGAACTTTTTAACCACGAATTTTCAAAAATACCATTCGACATCACCTTCAAACCACCAATCCGTTTCACGCCGCCACTATTAATATTTGAAAATCCTTCAAAAATACTTGGAAAACGATAGCCTTTTTGGTACGAAAAACGCAAAAAATCATTTTCCGTCAAGGCGTAAACCGCCGTCAAACGCGGATTCCATTTCAAATCAAAATATTCATTTTTATCCGCACGCAAGGCAACACTGATACGCAATTTGTGATTCAAAAAATCTTGCGAAGCATGAATGAAAAAACCATATTTGGAATACGTTAAATTATGAATCGAATCTTTCGGATTGATGAAATAATTGCCGTCAGGCACAATCATATATTGTCTGAAATCCGCCCCAACTTGGAGATTTACTTTGGAATCCAGCATTTTGCCCACATCCAATACGCCTTCCGTGTGTACCAGTTGAGCGCGCACCTTCAACGCTGCCCCAATATCCCAATTATTAATTTGACTTAAAGTGTCTATTTTGCGCTGAAAAAGCGGTGTATTCGGTTGCGGTCGCCCATTATCCGCCATTTGACGCGCCGTTTGATGCGCTTGCGCCACATTAGGGTTCAATTTCAACGCGTTGTTGAAAGATTTCGTATAATCTGCAAACCATATATCATCTGTTTTGAAATTGCGGTCTATATTTTCAGCCATCGAGCGCAAATTGTAAGAATTGCCAGTATTTTCAGCATTCACGTACGCTTTGATTTGCAAAAAAGGGTTTTTAAATTGCAAAATATTTTGTTGTAAAAAATAATCATCCAATCGAAAACGATTCGACCGTTGATACACCGAATTTAAAAAAGCCGTCCGATACGTATAAGAAATGGTCGTTTTTTCATTCGGGCGGTAAAAAAGCGCGGCATCACCTTTCCAATTTTGCAAACTGTAATCGACCACATCCAATTCCCGATAGCCCGTCCGCGCCACCACATAATTTTTACCACCCAAAACCAACGTTTTTCGATTCGACGATTCATTGCCATAACCATTGACCGCATCAAAAGCAGGATTATCCGAACCGAGTAACCCCGTCGTTTGATTCGCAAGCGGGTTCAAATCGGTGCGATTATCCGCAATCCAATCATAACCTTCCGTCAAACCCAAATTAATTTTAAATGCCCACTTCGGATTTAAAACTTTTGCCCAACGCAAATTGGATTCATTGTATATTTTAGGCGAAATATTATTTGTATTATTGACATGATTAACTCCAAATTGTTGCCGAAAAGTAATGCCTTCCGAATAAAATGGGTTTTTAGTACTAAAATTAGCTAAACCATTCGTCGCATTCATGCCATACAGCGCGGAAGCTACGCCTTGAATGATTTCAACTTTTTCAATATCTAAATCGCTGGGACAAAGCACATTGGCAATCGGCGCGCCAATATGTGGGGTTTGATTATCGATGCCATCCACCAATTGCGCAAAACGAACATTCGTAGTGTTTGAAAAACCGCGCGTATTGATGACCTTAAAACCCAAACTTGGAGTCAACATTTGAACGCCTTTCATGCTACTCAAAGCGTCAA
>JBDKKX010000443.1:0-4876 GCA_039795795.1 Bacteroidota bacterium
TACCAATCCGTGAAATCCGTAAAATCCGTACATCCGTTCGTATCCCAATGTATCCAATGAAACATCTCTTATAATTTTAATTTTAACCCACTATGAAACCTTTTATTCTCGCAACAGCATTGTTATTGATGGGCTGTGGTAACAAAAACGAGTCTGCTGCCACCATAAAAAAAGCGGATACCGTTACCACAACCGTCAAAAATACAGACCAAAACGATATTACCAACGCGTTACATGATTTTTTTGCATGGTATGGGCGGGTCAATGAAAAATTGAGTCGGGATTTCATGCACGAAAAAAATAAACATTTAGTTTTAGATGAAGTCAAAATGAAGGCTTATTTTGCAGAATTTAAACAATCGGGCTTCGTGAGCGACGAATTTATTGCGTATGAAACCAAGTTTTATCAAGCCTGTGCTAAAATTTGGCAAACCGAACTGGTGGGCGATGTGCCAACGGGTTTGGATGCAGACCGTTATTTTTGTGCGCAAGATTTTGTGGATGCGTATGACAAAGCTCCTGTCACCGCGACGATTACAGGCGACCGCGCAAAAGCATGGTTATCAGTGGCGGCGGATAAGAAACTTTCTTTTGAAATGAAAAAGGAAAATGGGAAATGGCTGTTGGCAAAAGTTAATTGCGATTCGGGAGTGAAATATTGATTTTTGAATCAATCTATGGCACGATGGGAATACGGACAATAATTCGTGTTCCCATCGTATCGCAATTTTACTTAAGTCAATGACTTTAAATGTTTAAGGAATTCACTTTGGACAAACGGTTCGTCTTGTGCAAAACGCAATAAATATTTTGATTTTTCAGCATCCGACAAACGTGCAATGGCGGCTTGAAAATCGGTTTTAGGTGCGGCTTTTGCAGGACTCAATCGAGCTGCCGATACGATTAAATCGTCCGAAATCTCCCAAAAAGCCATAAATTCATTCAATGAATCGTCTATTTGTTGAAAACCCGCAGGCACAATCGGCATTTTTGCTTCCAGTAATTCAAATTCATCCGCATCTTCATCTAAATCATTTTCTGCCTCCAAATTTAAGGTTGCAAAATGCAGCCAAATCAAGTACAAACTGCGATAATCCCCTTGCATGATGTCATTCCAAAGGGATTGAATATTGCCAAGTGTATTTTCATATTCCACAAACCCTTCAAATCCACCATCATCCAAACTTTCTTCAAGATGAATCAACACAGCATCGCCTTGTTCTCGAATCTCAATGCTGCGTCCATTCCCGTCATCATAACGATATTGTTTCAAAGCATCAAAATCTACTCCTTTTTTCGGAAATCGAAACATCATTTGGCGAACGCCAAAATCAGCAAAATATAAAAATAGGTCAAAATAATCTAACAAGCATTTTTCTGTATTCTGTTTGAAATCCCCATAATTGTACGTGAAAGTTGCTGTAGTGGCAGACACATTCCCGCGACTTGACCATGTATTGACAATTTTTTGTTCTGCTTTGGTCAAAGTGCGATTGACCGTTTTAAATTGGTAAAATTGATATTCACTCATAATTTTATTTTGATTTTAAGCCGCAAAGATACTTTTTTTGAATTAAGGCAACTCTTTTTTGCAAAATTTATTTGTCGGTAATATCATTATTTATGCCATTTAAGAAATCTTGTTCGTCTTTTAATGCTTGGGACAAGAATTTTTTTGCTGTGATTCGTATATAATCAAATGCTTCTATTGATAAATCCATTTCCGTAGAACAGGCATAAAACTTAAAATTCAACTGCTTATCATCCGTTATTCCTATATCTATAAATGGCTGGGTAAGTCCCTCATAGAAAACCTCTAAATACGGATAATCAAAGTTAATATCTGATAGTTGTTCTATCCTTATTTTTTTATTCATGTTTGAAAACAATATACATTTTTTTGATTCTTTATAAATCGATTCGAAGATGATTTGCGTCCAGTTTAAAATGTAGCTGTCTTCTCCGTACGGGATAAAAAATACTTTTTGGCACAGATTGAAGATATTTTACGAGATTTTCAGGGATGTTTCATTGGGCGCGAAAAGTAGGTTACACTTTGGGATACATTATGATACGAATGGATGTACGGATTTTTTTTATTTTTTGCTGGAAACAAAGCATTGGGTTTAAAAAAAAATCCGTACGAATCCGTGAAATCGGTGAAATCCGTACATCCATTCGTATAATAATGTATCCCAAAGTGTAACCTAAAAATGAAACATCCCGATTTTTTTGGATTTTATGCTGAATTTTCAGCATAAAATCCAAAAAAATCCGCGTAAATTCGTAAAATCCGTGTCATCCGTGTTTCAATTCGCTCTACACCTTTTTTGTCCCGTACTAAGAAATCCCATTTAATCCGAATTCCAAAATCACCAAATTTTAGTCCTATCTTTTTCTAACTTCCAAAGTTTATCGCCTTGTTTCACGCCGAATGCCGCATAAAATTCTGGCATATGCGAAATCGGTCCATTACAACGGAAAATACTTGGTGAATGCGGATCCGACATCACGCGCTGCATCAACGCTTCATCGCGAATATTTTGCCGCCAAACTTGCGCCCAAGACAAGAAAAAACGTTGGTCTGGCGTAAAACCATCTATTTTTTGATTGGTTTTGCCCTGTTTGGTGAACGTTTTGAACGCATCATAAGCCAAATTCAGTCCACCCAAATCTGCCAAATTTTCACCCAAAGTCAATTTTCCATTCACTTTCACCGTGTCCAACACTCGAAAATTATTATATTGTTCCTCAATCGTTTTGGCTTTGACATCAAATTTTTCACCATCTTCCTTCGTCCACCAATCTTTCAAATTGCCTTCCGCGTCATATTGACGACCTTCATCGTCAAAACCATGCGTCATTTCATGCCCGATGACCGCGCCAATCCCACCATAATTCACCGCATCATCCGCCGCATTGTCAAAAAACGGAAATTGCAAAATGCCCGCAGGAAACACAATTTCATTCAAAGTCGGATTATAATATGCATTCACCGTCGGCGGAGTCATCTGCCACCGCGTTCTATCGACGGGTTTTCCAATCCGATTAACCATATCTTTATATTGAAAATCATTGACTGTCCATACATTCGCCCAATAATTGTCGCGCACGATGTGGACGTTTGACAAATCTTGCCACTTATCGGGATAACCGATTTTGCGCATAAACGTACTCAATTTGCCCAATGCTTTTTGTTTGGTAACGGGACTCATCCAATCTAAATTTTGAATGCGTTTCTGATACGTAAGCGATAGATTTTCAACGAGTTGTGTCATTCGTTGCTTCGCTTCAGGCGTGAAATGTTTCGCAACATAGATTTGTCCGACCAAATCTCCAAGTGCTTGGTCGGTTAACAAAGAAACCCGTTTCCAGCGCGGTTGCTGTTGTTTTTGACCCGTCATATTTTTAGCAAAATTGAAATTTTCCTTCACAAACGCACTACTCAAATATGGAAGTGCGCCTTTGGCAACGCACCATTTGAGGTAAATTTTCCATTGGTCTAACTTTTCATTGCGCAATAATTCATCCATGGCGGTTATAAATTTAGGTTGTTGCACGATGACTGTATCCACCTGAACCAACATCGTTTTCAACATATCATTCCAATCTATTAACGGAGATAATTTATGTATCTCCTTGATTGCCATTTTATTATACACCTTTTGAGGGTCTCGTAATTCTGTCCGCGTCATAGAAGCATTTGCCAAAGCCGTCTCAAAACGCATTACAATATCTCTATTTTTAACCGCTTCCGCTTCAGTTTCGCCTAAAAGTTTAAAAACATTGACAAGGTGAACTTTGTACGCATCCCGAATTTTAGTAGTACGCGCATCGGTTTTGAAAAAATAATCGCGGTCAGGCAAGTGGATGCCCCCCTGCCGAAGATAAGGGACGAATTGGGTACTATTTTTATCATCCACACTCGCGTAAAACGCAAACAAGGGGTCAATACTCTCGACGTGCATTTTTGCGATTTCCTCCAACAAACTTTTCATCGAATTGAGTTTGTCAATGCGTTCAAAATAGGGTTTGATAGGATTCAAACCTGCTTTTTCGATGGCAAGCGTGTCCATGCCCGCAGCAAAAAAATCGCCGACTTTTTGAAGCGGACTGTCTTTTGCACCCGATTTTGCCGCCGCCTCTTCTAAAATCTCCTTCAAAGCCTGCTGATTGAAGTCGCGTAACGCGGGAAAACTACCCCAAACGCTTTCCGTCGGCGGAATCGGCGTACTTTTGAGCCATGCACCATTGGCATATTGGTAAAAATCATCGCCCGGTTTCACGGCAACATCCATATTGACAGGGTCAATGAATTTTTTTTGACCCGCAGGCGTGATAATGTCCGGCAAAACGGTTTGCGCCACTTGATTGCCCGTTTTTGGCGTGCAAGCAAAAGCAACTGTTACGATTGCTGCAATCGCATAAGTTGGTTTCATATTTAAAAAATTTTGTAATTACGATGTTAAGTTAAAAATCATACCTCAGTACGTGACAAAAATACTTTTCGGCACAGATTGAACAGATTCAACGAGATTTTTACAGATTTTTTTTGATTTTCAAACGTTAAAACAAAAAAAATCTGTGAAAATCTCGTTGAATCTGTTCAATCTGTGCCGAAAAGTATTTTTGTCACGTACTGAGAAATCATACACAAAAGTAAAAAAAAATTGCGCCAAGTTGCAGCCATAAATCATCAAAGTCGTCTATATTTCAACCTCGACGACTTAAATACGTTGATTATCAATTATTGTAACTACTTAGCTGAGTGCAAGAAAAAGAATTTTTTTGCAAAAAAGAAGCAAAATTTATCAACTCGTTGGGATAAAAATTTGTTTGAGTGAAAAGACAATAAAAAAATGGAAATTCCTCAAGA
>JBDKKX010000444.1:0-4876 GCA_039795795.1 Bacteroidota bacterium
CAAGGCAGTGGACAGGTCGGAAAGGGAAACCTTTTTTGGTTTTACGCTTTATGCAAAAGCACTCACCAAAGATATATTTGCAGACAGCTCCTATTTGGGACGCTACTGTTTTTTGTTAGCCGACAACAGCGACAGCATCCAATGGACAGATATAAAATCGGTTTTAAATCTTAGGGTTGAAGGCGCGGGGATGCCTGAACTGGATCCCTTAATACAACCGATTCCTTTTCAAATGGATGGAACGAGTATGCCGATTGTCTCAAAATCGCTTTTTGAAACTATTGATAATCAAAAAGTTGTGAATTATTCATTGGTTTCGGGCGAAGACCATAATTATGGTGTCTTGAGTGTGTGCAATTATGGTTCCTCGGTAACGATTTTATTAGTGGTGAATGGCGTGGAAAAAGGCAATATGTGGACGGATTATCGTGCTTACGACGAAGGTATTTGCCCGAGTTGCGAAGAAGCATTCGGCAATTCAACACGGATTTTGTGCGTTTTCGAATTTAAACGCGCAAAGGGACTCTACGAACCCACTCATTGTTATGGATTCCGTGGTTCAAGAAGTCGTGAAATTCATTGTTCCAACGAATATCCATTTCGTGCTTACGCCCAATTATCAGAATGGCAATGGCAGTCGCAATATTTATATCGGTAACAATACCGTTTTTAAACCCACGAGTGGGAGCAATAATTACTATATTGAAGCAGGTTCGATGTT
The DNA here is from genome assembly GCA_039795795.1 of Bacteroidota bacterium. Lineage (GTDB taxonomy): Bacteria > Bacteroidota > Bacteroidia > Chitinophagales > Saprospiraceae > JAAFJT01. The sequence continues at coordinate 722 of JBDKKX010000444.1, forward strand.
GGTTCGCAATGATAAATCCTGGGTTGGTCCCGTCGTTTTGTTCGATGACGGTGCGAAAATTATTGAAAATGCGCATTTTACAAATCGAAATGGAATCCCATTCACTTATCACAAAGAACGCATTGTCCGAAGGCAAAAATTTGCTCAATCTAAATTTGTAACAGGATTCTTGCATTTTATGGATGCGTTAGGAGCTGGTTTTCAGGCGGGTCATCGGCACAGCCACAGATATTAGGCGATTCGCTACAAAATTTTGGACATTGCATGAATAAGAAATTTAATTCGTACAAATGTCTGAAATTTGCCGCGTCAACGCCGTAAATGGGTTGGATTGGGAAGCGTCGATTCAAGGCATTGAGCCGCCAGAAACGTATGACAATCAATGGTTGAAACTTTGAAAATGCTTTCGCCACGAATTACACGAATTTGCACGAATAATTTCTGACAATTCGTGCAAATTCGTGTAATTCGTGGCAAAATTGGGTGATTCAATGGATTTTGTAACATCCATTTCAAAAAAACGTTGTTATTTTGCCAAAAATAACAACGGATTTTGCAAACACATAGGGACATAGGGGACATAGAGGCATTCTTTTGGAAGGTTAGTGTTCAAAAAATACGCCTATGTCCTATATGTCCCTATGTGTTTGCAAAAATCCACATTCCGAAAATCAAACTATGTTAGTTTTTCAATATCCGACTTGGTATTTGCTGTTTTGCGCGTTGACAGGTGCGGCGTACGCTGGAATCCTGTATTATCGGGACATTACGTTTAAAGAAATTTCGCCTAAATTACATTATGGATTAGGTGTAATTCGTTGGTTAACAGCGAGTTTACTCACTTTTTTATTATTAACGCCGTTGATTCGGTCGTTGTTGACGGAGGTTAAAAAACCTGTCATTGTCTTAGCACAAGATGCGTCGGAATCGCTTTCGACGGTCGCAAAAGATTCTGCCAAATATCAATTGGGTTGGGACGCGCTCGAAAAAGCATTGGGCGATAAATATGAAATTCGTAAATATGCGTTTGGCGAACGGGTGCGCGAAGGTTTTGATTGGCATTGGAAGGATAAAGTGACGAATATTTCGGATTTATTGAAAAATGTATATGATTTATACGCGGAACAAAATCTGGGTGCGGTGGTTTTGGCGACGGACGGCATTTACAACGAAGGCAGTAATCCGATTTACACGGCGGCGAAATTGAATGTGCCGATTTACACCATCGCGCTCGGCGATACGACTCCTCAAAAAGATGTGGTTATCAAGCGGATTTTCCATAATAATATTGCGTATTTGGGGGATAAATTTTCGGTTCAAATCGACCTTGGCGCGACAAATTGTGTGGGTGCTAATTTGCCCGTGACGCTCGGCAAAGTAGATGGTGCTGGAAATGTTACTAATTTGCAAACTTTTAATGCAAATGTGGATAAAAATAATTATTTTATCACCAAAGAAGTGATTTTAGATGCAACCCCTGCGGGCGTTCAACGATATCGAGTTTCGGTCGGACAAGTCGCAGGCGAAATGACGACGACGAATAATACTAAAGATTTTTTTGTGGAAATCTTGGATGCGCGGACGAAAATTTTGTTATTGGGCAGCGCGCCACATCCGGATTTGGGCGCGTTGAGCGAAGTTTTGAAAGATAACAAGAATTACACGGTGACGGTGGCGTATTTAAATGATTTAAAATTAAATGTATCAGATTTTGATTTTGCGATTTTGCACCAAATTCCGAGCGTGACGAATGGTGCTGAAACGATTTTATCCGCGTTGAACACGAAGCGAACCCCGCGTTTGTATATTGTTGGAGCGCAATCCGATACGCGGAAGTTGAATAATTTTCAAAATATGATTGTGTTCAACACGGATGGTAAACAAACAAATGATGTTCAAGGCGTTTTGAATCCAAATTTTAATTTGTTTACGTTGGAAAATGCGTTTAAAGAAGCGATTCAATTTAATCCGTTGACTGCGCCTTTTGGCGAATTCAAAGAAGCGGGAAATGGTCAAACCTTATTATATCAGCGTGTCGGAAAAGTGGATACGCGTTATCCGTTATTGACTTTGGGCGAAGTGCAAGGCGTGAAAACGGGGGTTTTATGTGCAGAAGGAATCTGGAAATGGCGGTTATTCGACCATTTGCAACACCAAAATCAAAATATTTTCAACGGTATTGTGTCTAAAACCGTCCAATATTTGAGCATCAAAGAGGATAAGCGCAAATTTCGCATTAGTTTAGAAAAGAATGTGTTCAATGAAAATGAGCCGATTCAGATGGTTGCGGAATTATATAACAATAGTTACGAATTGGTCAATACGCCAGATGCGACTATCGTGATTACAGATGGTCAAAATAAGCAATATCCATACACATTCAATAAAAGTGGCAAGTCTTATACGTTGAATGCAGGCGTTTTACCTGCGGGCAGCTATACTTACAAAGGCACTGTGACGAACAATGGCGAAACGCTGACAGCGACGGGACAATTTTCAGTACAAACGGTTCAATTAGAATTATACGAGACGACAGCGAATCACGCTTTGTTGAAAACGTTGAGTACGCCCCTGGGTGGAGCAATGTTTTCGCTGGATAAAATGGCAATCATTGCAGATTCGATTCAACATAAAATGACTGTAAAACCAGTGTTATATCAGACCACGAAGACCGAACCCTTGATTCATTTAAAATGGATATTTGGATTATTAGCGGGATTATTGGCGTTAGAATGGTTTTTGCGTCGTTATTTTGGCGGATATTGAGGTAAATGTTGAGACTGGCACACCAAACAGGTTTTTCAAACCTGTTTGGTGTGTTGAGATGAATGTTAAGGCGGCACACGTAACAGGTTTGAAAAACCGATTACGTGTGCCATTTTTTTTTAAATTCATGCAACAATTTTGAAATTGATTCAATTTACCTTAAAATTGCATCGGTTTTAATCAATCGATACAATTTTAATTTCAAATAAAAAAAATCGCTATGGCATTCTTAGACAATCCAAATGATTTTCAAGACGAAAAAAATGTTGGTTTTTCGCAAGTCGTGATAAAATATGGCTTAATATCGGCAGCCGTTTCCATCATTTCGTCGTTAGTGATGTCGCTGACCAAACTTTCGACGGCGAGTTTGGGTGCGCAAATCCCTGTTTTTGCCGTTTTATTAGCCGTTTCTATTTATATTCTGATTTTGGAAGTGCGCGAACACCGAGATAAAGACTTAGGTGGTTTCATTTCTTTTGGGCGCGTTTTTATCATTATTTTGATAGCCTTAGTGATTTCGGGCATCATCGGTGGCATTTTTCAATATGTTTATTTCAATTATATCAATCCGCATGCGATGGAAGAAGTTTTAGAAGCGCAACGGGAAATGGTCGAAAAAATTGCGAATTGGGCAAGGTTGCCCGAAGACCAAATCGAAGCGCAAATGGACGCTGCCAAAGCGACGATGCAATCGCCCGCGTTTATTTTGCAGACGGCGGTGGGTTCTATTTTTGGCGGTTCTATCATTGCGGTTATCCTGGCGGCTATTTTGAAAAAGCCACGAACAACCTATTAATCAATTAATTATAATGACAAAAATTTTTATATATGGCTTGATTGCAGGTGCCATTTCGGTTGCCCTTTCGAGCATTTTGTACGTGAATAATCCGCAAAGTTATGTAGGCAGTGGAACGCGTTTGTCGATGGAATTAGCTGTTTTTATGGTATTTATGTACCTTTCGGCGCGCTACACGGCGAAAAATGCGACGGAATTTAAACAAGTTTTGCGGGCTGCGTTTGGAACTTTTTTAATAGCGAATTTAATAGCGCATGGCGTTGAATATTATATGTATAATTTTTACGATTTAAAATTGGCTGAAATTCAGAAAGATATGTGGGTCAATTTATATCCACAACATGATTTGTCGGAATACAAAAAAATGGTTGAAAACATTCGACAAGGTTCATATCATACGATTTCGCATACGTTGCGGAATTATGCGAAAGGGGCAATGGGCGGTTTTGGATTATCCTGTTTAGTGACTTACATTGTGAATAAAATAGATGCGTAAATATGGAGTTGTGATACGTTGGAATTCGGATTAAATGGGATTTTTTTGGGATTCAATAAGATTGATTTTTAAGATTTTTTAGGATTTGCAGGGTTTT